>JALVTA010000001.1 GCA_027036095.1 Thiotrichales bacterium
CTGCAGGTGCCGGCAGGCAATGCAAACCCGTCACCGCCGGTAGGCCCTGCGCTGGGTCAGCACGGCGTAAACATCATGGAGTTCTGCAAGGCGTTCAACGCTCAGACGCAGAACCTGGAAAAGGGTATGCCGGTGCCGGTTGTCATTACCGTCTATAACGACCGGTCCTTCACCTTCATCACCAAGACGCCCCCTGCATCCGTGCTGCTGAAGAAGGCAGCTGGTGTACAGAAAGGCAGCAGCGTGCCCAACCTGGACAAGGTGGGCAAGGTGACCAAGGCGCAGATCAAGGAGATCGCCGAAACCAAGATGCCTGATTTGAATGCCAATGACATTGAAGCGGCCATGCGCATCATTGAGGGCTCTGCCCGCAGCATGGGCATTGACGTGGTGGAGGACTGAGACCATGGCAAAGCTGACCAAAAAGCAGAAACTGATCAAGGAAAAACTGGATCCGACCCGCGTCTATCCTGCGGATGAGGCCTTCAAGCTGGTCAAGGAGTTCGCAACCGCGAAGTTTGATGAATCTGTCGATGCGGCCATTCGTCTGGGTGTGGATCCGCGCAAATCCGACCAAGTGGTTCGCGGTGCAACCGTACTGCCCCATGGTACCGGCAAGAGCGTCAAGGTGGCCGTGTTTACCGGTGATGCGCAGGCTGAAGCTGCCAAGGCTGCCGGTGCCGACTATGTGGGCATGGAAGACCTCGCGGAAGAGATCAAGAAGGGCATGATGGATTTTGATGTAGTCATTGCCAGTCCTGATGCCATGCGTGTGGTCGGCCAGCTGGGCCAGATTCTTGGTCCTCGCGGTCTGATGCCCAACCCGAAGACGGGTACGGTTACGCCCAATGTTGCTGAGGCTGTCAAGAATGCCAAGGCGGGACAGGTGCGCTTCCGCGTAGATAAGGCGGGCATCGTCCATGCACCGATCGGCAAGGCCTCCTTCTCCGAGCAGCAGCTCAAGGAGAACCTTGAGGCATTGATTTCTGATCTGAACAAGCTCAAGCCTGCGTCAGCCAAGGGTCAGTACATCCGCAAGGTGGCTGTAAGCAGCACAATGGGTCCCGGGATTACTGTGGATCCGGCAAGTTTGGACGTCTGATCCGCACACGGAATCAGGCGATCGGGCTTTGGCCCGGCAGCCGCAAGGCTGCTCCAGTGCGATTGGGATTTCTCCTGCTAAGGAAGAGACCCATCGCAGACCATAGGTGCCCCGGGTGGGGCTTAAATGATCGGCCTATGTAGATGGTGAGGCGTAAGCCTCGAATGGAGGTTATATGGCTCTGAAACTCGAAGATAAGAAGCGCATCGTCGAGGAAGTGCATGCTCTGGTGGAGAATGCCTACTCGGTGGTGGCAGCTGAATATCGCGGGTTGACAGTGGAGCAGATGACCCAGCTGCGTCGTCAGGCGCGTGAAGCCGGTGTGGTCGTGCGTGTTGTCAAGAACACCCTGGCCCGCCGCGCCCTGCAGGATACCCAGTTCGAGGACATGGGTGCGCATCTTGTAGGCCCGCTGGTGCTGTTGATCTCGACTGAGGATCCTGGCTCGGCGGCGCGCATCGTCAAAAACTTCCGCAAGGAGGTCAAGGAGCTCGAGCCGAAGGTGCTGTCCATCGGCAAGGGCGCCATGCCTGGCGAACAGCTGGATGCCGTTGCATCCCTGCCGACCTACGAAGAGGCAATCAGCAAGCTGATGTACGTACTCAAGGCGCCGGTGGAGAAGTTTGCGCGTACGCTCAACGAAGTCCCCGGCAAGCTGGTTCGTACGGTGGCGGCTGTCAAGGACGCGAAAGAAGCGGCTTGATTTGCAAACCTGTTTTAATTTACTGCTTAGTTAGGAGAAATCATCATGGCAGAACTGACCAAAGACGATATTCTGGAAGCGATCGCCAACATGTCCGTCATGGAAGTTGTTGAGCTGGTCGAGGCAATGGAAGAGAAGTTCGGCGTATCCGCTGCTGCTGCCGCAGTAGCTGTTGCTGCGCCGGGTGCTGCTGGCGGTGACGCCGGTGGTGCTGAAGAGAAGACCGAATTCGATGTGGTGCTGAAGTCTGCCGGTGGCAACAAGGTTGCTGCTATCAAGGCCGTACGTGCCATCACCGGCCTGGGTCTGAAGGAAGCCAAAGAAGCGGTTGAGTCTGCACCGACTGTTCTGAAGGAGGGCGTTTCCAAGGAAGAAGCCGAGGAAATCAAGAAGCAGCTTGAAGAAGCAGGTGCCGAAGCCGAGATCAAGTGATCCGGATTCTGGTGCTGCTTCGGCAGCAGCGAAAGGCTGGCGGATTTACCGCCGGCCTTTTCGCGCTTCAAGACACATCAAACCGATGGTGGCAAGGCGCTATCGGTTTGATGTGTCGCTGTCTGGAAATGGACAGCGGCAACACGTTTTCATTCCGTTCATCGTAAGCGAGTCCTCGAGGTAAAAATGGCCTACTCTCTGACTGAAAAGAAGCGTATCCGCAAGAACTTCGGCAAACGTCCCGCCATTCTGGGCGTGCCCTATCTGCTGTCACTGCAAAAAGAGTCTTACGAGGATTTTCTGCAGAAGGACGTGCCTCCGGCCGAGCGCAAGGAAGTCGGCCTGCAGGCAGCGTTCAAGTCCATTTTCCCGATCAAGGGGGTGGCTGGTACGGCTGACCTGGAATTTGTCAGCTATGAAATCGGTCAGCCCGAGTTTGATGTGCGTGAGTGCAAGCTGCGCGGCGTCACCTATGATGCGCCTCTGCGCGTCACCATGCGCGTGGTGGTTTATGACAAGGACTCCGGGCCGGTCGGCAAGCGCAAGGTCAAGGACGTGCGTGAACAGGTGGTCTATCTCGGCAATGTGCCGCTGATGACCGAAACCGGTACCTTTGTCATCAACGGCACCGAGCGGGTCATCGTCACCCAGCTGCACCGTTCACCCGGTGTCGTCTTCGACAGTGACAAGGGCAAGACCAACAGCTCTGGCAAGGTGCTGTTCAACGCTCGAATCATTCCCTACAGGGGCTCCTGGCTGGATTTTGAGTTCGACCAGAATGATCTGGTTTACGCCCGTATCGACCGCCGCCGTAAGCTGCCTGTGACCGTGCTGCTGCGTGCCATGGGCTACACCAACGAGCAGATGCTCGAAATGTTCTTCGACATGACCACGCTCAAGGTCGAGAAGGGTGGGTTCAAGCTCAAGGTGGATCCGGAACAGCTCAAGGGCAAGGCCTTCGACTTCGACCTGGAAGTGGACGGCAAGGTGCTGCTCAAGGCAGGCCGCAAGGTGACTTCCCGCACGGTCAAGCAATTGAAGGAGGCTGGT
>JALVTA010000002.1 GCA_027036095.1 Thiotrichales bacterium
GATGACGTGCTCACCACCGGACACACGGCCCATGCGCTGGCGCAGGCGGTCAGGGCCGTTCGCCCCGACATCAGGGTGGAAGTGTGGGTGCTGGCCCGCACGCCGATGCTATAATTTCCCTATCACTAACTTGATAAACAGAAACGATAATGACTTGCACTACCGAGGACTGCAAGCCGGTGCAGCCGGTCTCACCCCACCATAACCACATCAAGCTGGACGACGGCAAAAACCAGCGCAAGGTGCTGATCGCCGCGATCATCACCAGCACCTACATGCTGGTGGAGATCATCGGCGGCTGGTGGGTCGGCTCGCTGGCGCTGATGGCCGACGGCGTGCACATGCTCACCGATGCGGTGGCGCTGCTGATCGCCTGGTGGGGCTTTCAGGTGGCCAAACGCCCGCCAGACAGGGACTACACCTTCGGCTATCAGCGCTTTCAGATCATCACTGCCTTTCTCAACGCGGTATTTCTGCTGGTGATCGTGGCCGGCATCATCGCCTTTGCCATCGAGCGCTTCTTCAATCCCGAACCCATTCTGGGCAAGGAGATGATGATCATCGCCATCATCGGCCTGATCAACAATCTGGTGGTGTTTCTCATTCTGCACAGCGGCGACAAGCACAACATGAACATGCGCGGTGCGGCACTGCACTTTCTGGGCGACACCTTCAGTTCCGTGGCGGTAATTACGGCGGCGGTGATCATCTGGCAGACCGGCTGGGTGTGGCTGGATCCGGCCCTGTCCATTCTGGTGGCACTGATCATCGGCTACCACGCCTGGAACCTGACCAGGGACGCCACCCGCATCCTCATGGAAGGCGTGCCGGCAGGCTATGAGATCGAAGCCATCAAACATGACCTGATGCAGAAATTCCCCTATCTGACCGACGTACACCACATTCATCTGTGGGCTATCGCCGAGGATCAGGTGCTCATCAGCCTGCACGCCAAGACGGATCTGGCGCACATCAATGACCGCACCCTGGCGGAGATCAAGCAGTACCTGTGGGACCGCCACGGCATCCATCACGCCACCTTGCAGCTGGAATCCAAAGACAGCACAATCTGCGCCACGGACATTGAGGGAGAAAACGGCTGTGAAAGGGCTTGAAGGCAAACGGGTACTGATCACCGGCGCCTCCTCCGGCATCGGCGCCGGCATCGCGCGGGTGCTGGCCGAGGCCGGCTGCAGGCTGGTGCTGCACTACAACCGCAATGAGGACGGCATCCGCCGCACCGAAGCCGCCTGCCGGGAACGGGGCGCGGAGACCGCCATTCTGCGCTGCGACTTCCGCCAGCCGGAAACGCTGGATGCCTTCTTCGACGCGGCGGCGCAGGCATTCGACGGGCTGGATGCGCTGGTCAACAACGCCGGCATCGTCCCCAAGGTGCCCAGCCTGAAAGACCCGCAGGGGGAAACCTTCGCCGAGACCCTCGCAGTCAACCTGCAGGCACCCTACCGCCTCGCCTGCCGCTTCGCCCGGCACTGCATCGAACGCGGCCAGCCGGGCGTGGTGGTCAACAACTCCTCCATCCACGGCCACAAGAGCTGCGAATGGTTCAGCGCCTATGGGGCCAGCAAGGCGGCGCTGGACCGGCTCACCGAAGTGCAGGCGATCGAATGGGGTCAGCACGGCATCCGCGTGGTGGGCATCGCCCCCGGCGTAGTACCGGTGGAGCGCACGGAACAGATCCTGTCACAGGAAAAGGTGAAAAAGGAATGGATCAAGCGCACCCCGCTGGGGCGCTATGGAGAAACCGACGAGATGGGCGAGGCGGTGGCCTTCCTGCTCAGCGATCACGCCGCCTGGATGACCGGCAGCACGCTCACCGTGGACGGCGGGCTCATCGCCCGCGGCGACTACCCCTTCCGGGAAGACATCCGCAACTGACGAGTAATCGTCAACGACGCGCGTGCCTGAGGATCGAGTATCCCATTAGAACCAGTGAGACTAGAAAAGATACGATAAGAATAACTTTGCCGCTGATCATTCCAAGCCCTCCAGTTCGTCGAGATAGCGATGCACTGCGCGATTAAGCCCCATGACGATTACCGATACAATGAGCAGCGCAAGCGAAGCAACAATCAACTGCATTGTGGAAGCATTGTCATAATGGGTGAACGCCCATCCGGCAATGGCAAAAAATGCGGTCACCATCAGGGTCGTCCACATTTTCAGCCAGTTGATCTCACTCTGGATGCGTTCTTTCCTGCTCATGCCAACACTTTAGCACATCATTCCACCCGCACCCGGGCGAAGCGGCGCTTGCCCACCTGAAAGACGGCCTCTACGCCGGCAGGGATTTCTTCACGGCTGTCGGTCAGCTTCTCGCCGTCACGCTTGACCGCACCCTGCTTGACCATGCGGTGGCCTTCGGAGGTGGAGGCCACAAGCCCCGCCTCTTTCAGCAGATTGGCCAGCGGCAGCGGCCCCTGGACAGTCACCTCGGGCATGTCCTCCGGCAGGGCGTTTTTGCTGAAGCGGGTTTCGAAGTCCTTGAGCGCCGCCTCGGCCGCTTCCTTGCTGTGGAAGCGCTCCACCAGTTCCAGCGCCAGTTTGATCTTGATGTTGCGCGGGTTCTCGCCCTCGGCCACGGCCTGCCGGAACTGCTCGATTTCCTCCATCGGGCGGAAGCTGAGCAGCTCGAAGTAGCGCCACATCAACTCGTCGGAAATGGACATCACCTTGCCGAACATGTCGTTGGGCGCGTCCTGAATGGCGATGTAGTTGCCCAGGGACTTGGACATCTTCTGCTTGCCGTCCAGCCCCTCCAGAATGGGCATCATCAGCGTCACCTGGGGTTTTTTGCCGAAGTGCTGCTGCAGATGACGGCCCATCAGCAGGTTGAACTTCTGGTCGGTGCCGCCCAGCTCCACATCCGCCTCCAGCACCACCGAGTCGTAGCCCTGCAGCAGCGGATAAAGGAACTCATGGATGGCAATGGGCGAGCCGGACCTGTAGCGCTCCTCGAAGTCGTTGCGCTCCAGCATGCGCGCTACGGTGGTGGTGCCCGCCAGACGGATCAGGTCGGCGGCGGTGAGATCGTTCATCCATTCGGAGTTGAACACCACCCTGGTTTTTTCCGGGTCGAGAATCCTGAACACCTGCTCGGTGTAGGTTCTGGCATTCTCCTGCACCTGTTCGGCGGTCAGCGGCGGGCGGGTGGCGCTCTTGCCGGTGGGGTCGCCGATCATGGCGGTGAAGTCCCCGATGAGGAACAGCACCTCGTGCCCCAGTTCCTGAAACTGGCGCAGTTTGTTGATCAGCACCGT
>JALVTA010000003.1 GCA_027036095.1 Thiotrichales bacterium
TAGCTGGAGACGCCATAGACCAGTCCACGCTTCTCGCGCACCTCCTCCATCAGCAGGCTGGCAAAGCCGGCGCCACCCAGCAGGTGATTGCCCAGGAACAGGGCGTAGTAGTCCGGATCGCCCCGGCGCACGCCCAGCTGACCCAGATAGAGATAGGTCTGGGAAGATGCGAACGGCTTCTCCACCCGTTTTGCCTGCTGGAGCGGTTCCGGTGCCGGCAAGGGTGAGGCGCGCTCACCGGCAGGCAGGCCCTTCATGAGGGTCTCGGCCAGCCTTTCCGCCTGTCTGCGGCTGATGTCGCCCACAATGGACACCTGACCGTTGCGGGCCACATAGTAGCGCTGGTAGAAGGCCCGCACCTGCTCCAGAGTGAGTTTTGGCACGCTATCAAGCGTGCCGGAGACCGGATGGCCATAGGGGTGTTCGCCGTAAAGCGCCTGCCAGAACTGACGCCCGGCCACCACGCCCGGTCGGGTCTCGGACAGCTTGAGCGCCGTGAGGGTGTTCTGGCGCACCCGCTCGAAGGGTTCTTTGGGAAAGGTGGGCCGGGTCAGCACCCGTGCAAACAGGTTCACGGCCCTGTCGAACAGGGGCTGTCGGGTCAGGGTGCGCAGGCTCAGCGAGGCGCTGTCTCGCCCCACATCCGCGCTGAAACGGGCCCCCAGGCTGTCGAAGCCTTCGGCAATGGCGTTCTCGTCCATGCCGGACACGCCGGTATCCAGCAGCGCGTTGGTCAGCGCCGCCAGCCCCCACGCCTTGCCATCGCGGGCGGAACCGGCGTCAAAGCGCACTTCAATATCGACCATGGGCAGCGCCGGCGAATGCACGAACAGCACTTTGGCGCCATTGGATGTATGCCAGGTTTCAATGTTCGGCGCCGCCTGCGCCGCCACAGCGGCAAGCAGACCGATGATCAGCAGCCATGTTCTCATCGCAGGTGTCCTCCCATGGGCATGGGCGGCCGTTTGCCCGGCTTCTCGCCATTGGGCAGCAGCACGCCTACGGTCAGGTTATCGCGGGTGAAATACTTTTTCGCCACTGCCTGAATGTCCTCGGGCGTCACCCGGCGCAGCTCATCAGCCCACTTTTCATCCAGATCCGGTGGCAGACCGACGGCGGCCAGCATGCCCATGATCATCGCCTGTCCCATGACGGAATCCCGACCATAGACCTGCTCGGCCTCCACCTGCGCCAGTACCCGCTCCAGTTCGGCACGGGAGACGGGCGTCTTCTTCAGCCGTTCCACCTGCTGCCACAGGGCCTTTTCCAGCGCATCAACGCCGTGCCCCTTCGCCGGCTGGCCGCCCAGGGTGAACAGCGTATCCCAGCGGGCGGTGCTGTCGTAGCCGGCCGAAGCGCTGGCGGCGATACGGCGCTCGCGCACCAGTTCTCGGCTCAGGCGGCTGGAGGCATCGCCCGACAGAATGGCCGAAGCCAGCTCCAGCGCCCAGGCTTCCTTTCTGTTTTCCGCCGTCACCAGCGTGGGCACATGAAAGCCCATCAGCAGCGTGGGCACCTCCACCGCCGCCTTCAGGGTGATGCGCCGCTCGCCTTGCTGGTCGATCTCCTTCTGCGGTTTGGGCGGGATGATGGTTTCCGGCTTGAGCTTGCCGTAAGTTTTGCGCGCCAGCTTCATGACCTCCTTCGGGGTCACGTCGCCCACCACCACCAGAATGGCGTTGTTGGGCGCATACCAGCGTCGATACCACGCCTTGAGATCATCCAGCGTGTAATGCTGAATGTCGGTCATCCAGCCGATGACCGGGTGGTGCGGCGGGCTGTTGACGAACGCGGCGGCATTGAACTGCTCGTCCAGCCGAGCCTCAGGGTTGTCCTCCACACGCCAGCGCCGCTCCTCGGCCACCACCTTGCGCTCCTTCCCAAATTCATCTTCCCTGAGCTTCAGATGGCGCATGCGGTCGGCTTCCAGTGCCATCACCTCGCCCAGATGCTGCCGGCCCACGATCTGGAAATAGGCGGTGTAGTCCCGACTGGTGAAGGCATTCTCCCGCCCGCCCATGCGCGAAACGCGGCGGGAAAACTCACCCGGCGCCAGCGTGTCGGTGCCCTTGAACATCATGTGCTCCAGCATGTGGGAGATGCCGGTCAGCCCATTGGGTTCAAAGTTGCCGCCGACCCGGTACCACACCATGTGCGCCACCACCGGCGCACGGTGGTCTTCCTTCACCAGCACCGTCATGCCGTTGTCCAGCCGGCCCTGAAACAGCGCCGCCTGCGCCGGCAGCGCACACACGAGCGCCAGCAGTGCAATCCATCTCATCGCCTGATCTCCCCAGTCAAAACGGCCCTTATAATAAATCCAATTCAAGTCAACGGAATAGAGACCCATGTTCGGCCTGTTCAAAAAGAAGAAAAAACCCGCAGACCAGAAACCCGCACAGGAAGCGGCCGAAAGCTCCCCGTCCACCGAGACGGACGGCGCGGCCGAACCCGCCACGCCCGAACCTTCCACCCCGGCTGACACCGAGATTCCGCAACAGACCGCGGAAAAGGCAACTACCTCGGCGCAGCAAACGGCACTGCCTGCAGACGAAACTGACGAGACACCCCCCACGGTGACCACACCAACCGAACCAGCTCCCCCTCCCGCCGAGCGCAGCAAGCCCGGTCTGTTCGCCCGCCTGAAGGCGAGACTGAGCAAGACCCGCCACGGCCTGACCGACGCCATTGCCAGCCTGATCGCCGGACGCAAACAGATTGATGACGAGCTGCTGGAAGAGCTGGAGATGATCCTGCTCTCCGCCGATGTGGGCGTAGAAGCCACCGACCGCATCATCGCCAACCTGACCGAACAGGTCTCCCGCCGTGAGCTGAAAGACCCGCAGGCGCTCATGGACGCGCTGCGCCGCCAGCTTCTGGACATGCTCGAACCGGTCAGCCAACCGCTGGAAATCGACCCGCAGCGCAAACCGTTCGTCATCCTCATGGTGGGCGTCAACGGCGTGGGCAAGACCACCACCATCGGCAAGCTGGCACGCCGCGTCAAGGAGGCGGGCCGCTCCGTCATGCTGGCGGCGGGCGATACCTTCCGCGCCGCGGCAGTGGAACAGCTGCAGACCTGGGGCGAGCGCAACGGCGTGCCCGTGGTTGCGCAGAAGACTGGCGCCGACAGCGCCGCGGTCATCTATGACGCCCTGCAGTCGGCCCAGGCCCGTGGGGTGGACGTGCTCATCGCCGACACCGCCGGACGCCTGCACACCCAGTCCAACCTGATGGAAGAGCTGAAGAAGATCAAGCGGGTCATGGCGCGGCTGGACGAGACCGCCCCCCATGAGATCATGCTGGTGGTGGACGCCGCCACCGGTCAGAACGCCCTGAAACAGGCGGAAATCTTCCATGAGGCGGTGGGCCTGACCGGCATCACGCTGACCAAACTGGACGGCACTGCCAAGGGTGGCGTGGTGGTGGCACTGGCGGAACGCTTCGGCGTGCCCATCCGTTTCATCGGCGTGGGCGAGAGCGCCGAGGACCTGCAGCCTTTCGATGCCGAGGCTTTTGTGGACGCCCTGTTCGCCCGGGACGAAAAATGAGACGTTTTCGCCCCATGCCATCAAAATGTCTGACTAAAATGACATTCTGGAATCCGGCGGCACAGACCGCCTCACCCCACTGACCAGCGGACGAAAACCATGCGGCTGCCACATACGGACAACGCCGAGGCCATCTGGGCCTTCAAAAAGGGCTACCGCTTCGCCCGGCAGGGCAAGGCGCTGACTGACATGCCCCTGTCGATCCGCACCAACCGGGAACTGAAGCCCTTTTTCGAGCAGGGCTATCAGCAGGCGCAGGAAGCGCTGACGGCCGAAACCGGCCCGCGCCTGACGCCGCAGAAACGCCTGCTGTGGATTGCGCTGGCCATTCTGGCGGGCTTTGCCACCGCCAAGCTGATGATTGACGAAATGCGCCAGCCGGACAAAACGCCTGCGCTGGCGCAATCCACGTCCGAGCCCACCACAGCGCAGCCTGCCTCACCGAGCCGGGCTGATACGACTCCACAACCTGTCGACACTGCTGAAGACACGGCCAGGACCTCATCCACCGCCCAGACCGAAGGCGAAACGACCACCCCGCAACACCAGACGGCCGAAGCGGGCGAGACAGCTGCCGCACCCACTGGAGCCGAAAGCGTCACACCAGCATCACCGACCGAACCGAATGCCACCGGAACATCTGATGGGACCGGGGAAAATACGACGCTTGCTGCGACCCCGCCCAATGAGGCACTGGCGCTGATGCCGCCAGCTGCCGGACGGACGGAAACGGACGACACCGCGCCATCCGGTCAGAATGCCGCGTCCATGGAGACGCCAGAGGCTTCCCGCACCGGCGTACCGGTGGACGCCACCGTGGACCACCCTGGTCTGGCTCTGCTCGACAGCGAGGCGCGCGCCAAGCTGCATGCTCAGGATGCCGACACAGCGCCCCTGCTGCCACCACTGACCGACTCGCCCATCCACATCGCCCGTGCCGTGCTGGCAGTAGGCGTGCGGGACAGGGAGCCGGTGGGCGAACTGCAGGAGGTGGTGCCCAAGTCGATCCGACGGGTCTATTTCTTTACCGAAGTCAAAGGCGCCAAGGGACACACGCTGCTCCACCGCTGGCGCTACGGCAACCGGGTGATGGCGGAAGTCCGCCTGCCCATCCGGTCCAACGACTACCGCACCTGGTCCAGCAAGTTGCTGTCCGCCGGCTGGGCCGGGCGCTGGTGGGTCGAGGTGGTCGATGAGGAAGGACAGGTGATCGCCAGAAAGGGATTCCGCTATGTCCGTTAGACGAACGTTTCGCCGCCGCGGACTGCTGGCGCTGGTCATCACCCTGCTGCTGGCCGGCTGCAGCACCTCGCCGGTCTACAGCCCCAATCGCCCGCCGGAAAGGATTGCGGGCGACGTGTGCAAGCTCAACCGCTATGACCGCACCTTCCTCGATGCCGCACGCAAGGCGGAGCGGCGCTGGGGCGTGCCGGCGCATGTGTTGCTGGCCTTCGTGCACAAGGAATCCCGCTTCAGCCCCACGGCCCGTTCCGCCAGCGGCGCCTACGGCTACGCACAGGCCAAGGATGGCACCTGGCGCGAGTATCAGAAGGCCACCGGCCGCTGGGATGCCAGCCGGGAGGACATCTACGACGCGCTGGATTTCATCGGCTGGTACAACTATGTCAGCCACAAGCGCCTCGGCATCAGCCGCTGGGATGCCTACCGGCTCTATCTGGCCTATCACGAGGGGCAGGGCGGCTATCAGCGCCACACCTACGAGCGCCGACCGTGGGTCAAACGGCTGGCGCGCAAGGTGGCCGACACCGCCTGGCGCTACCGCCAGCAGATGAAACGCTGCGGACTGATCCGCTGACACCAGATACGAAAACGCCCCGCATTGGCGGGGCGTTCGTCTTCACTCCGGCACTTACCGTCTTCAGCCGTCAAAGCGGCGCAGCACCAGCGACGCATTGGTGCCGCCGAAGCCGAAGCTGTTGCTCATCACCTGATTCAGGCCGGCGTTGTCGATGCGCTCGCGCACGATGGGCACGCCCTCGCATTCCGGGTCCAGCTGCTCGATATTGATGGACGGTGCGATGAAATCGCCCTCCATCATCAGCAGGGTGTAGATCAGCTCGTGCACGCCCGCCGCGCCCAGCGAGTGGCCGGACATGGATTTGGTGGAGCTGATCTTCGGCAGAGCGTCGCCGAACACGGCACGGATGGCACCGATCTCCTTGGTGTCGCCCACGGGCGTGGAGGTGCCATGGGGGTTGATGTAGTCGATGGGCCCGTCCACCCCTTCCAGCGCCAGCCGCATGCAGCGCTCCGCGCCCTCGCCAGAGGGCGCCACCATGTCATAGCCGTCGGAATTGGCGCCGTAGCCGACAATCTCGGCGTAGATTCTGGCGCCACGGGCCAGCGCATGCTCCAGCGCCTCCACCACTACGATGCCGCCGCCACCGGCGATGACGAAACCGTCCCGGTTGGCGTCATAGGCGCGCGAGGCCTTCTCCGGTGTGTCGTTGTACTTGCTGGACAGGGCGCCCATAGCGTCGAACAGCATGGAGAGCGTCCAGTGCAACTCCTCGCCACCGCCGGCAAAGACGATGTCCTGCTTGCCCAGCTGAATCTGCTCCACCGCCGTGCCGATGCAGTGAGCGCTGGTAGAACAGGCGGAGCTGATGGAGAAGTTGATGCCCTTGATTTTGAACAGGGTGGCCAGGTTGGCCGAGACGGTGGAGCCCATGACGCGCGGCACCCGATAGGGTCCGACACGCTTGACCCCCTTGCTGCGGGCGATGTCGGCAGCCTCCACCACATTGACATTGGAGGCGCCGCCGGAGCCGGCGATCACGCCGGTGCGCGGGTTGGAAACCTCCTTCTCCTCCAGCCCGGCGTCGGCAATGGCCTGCTGCATGGCGATGGTGGTGTAGGCGGCGGCATCGCCCATGAAGCGCAGCGCCTTGCGGTCGATATGGTCGGAAAAGTCCAGATCCTTGACAGCGCCGTGTACCTGCGAACGCATGCCGATCTCGGCGTATTCGGGCGCAAACACGATGCCGGAGCGACCTTCCCGCAGAGAGTCGGTCACTGCCTGCTTGTCATTGCCGAGGCTGGATACGATGCCCAGACCGGTAATCACCACCCGTCTCATGGTCACCTCCGTCAGAACTGGCTGGTGTCGGTGAACAGACCGACCCGCAGATCACTGGCTGAGTAGATCTCCCGGCCGTCTACATACATTTTGGCGTTGCCGATGCCCATGTAGAGCTTGCGCTTGATGACCCGCTTCATGTCGATGCGATACTTGACCAGCTTCGCCGTGGGCAGCACCTGGCCGTAGAACTTGACCTCACCGGCCCCCAGTGCGCGGCCGCGACCCGGCCCGCCCGTCCAGCCGAGGAAGAAGCCGATCAGCTGCCACATGGCGTCCAGCCCCAGACAGCCCGGCATCACCGGGTCGTTCTCGAAGTGGCACTGGAAGAACCACAGGTCGGGCTTGACGTCCAGTTCGGCCTCGATCAGGCCGAGGCCATGCTCGCCCCCTTCGTCGGAAATGTGAGTGATGCGGTCGAACATGAGCATGGGAGGCAGCGGCAGGCGGGCGTTGCCGGGGCCGAACAGCTCGCCGTGCCCGCAGGCGATCAGCTCGTCATAGGTGTAGCTGGATTTCTTTTCGAACATGAAGCTTTTCCGCACATGGATTGAGTTTGTTTAATTTGACGATTATATCAGCTTGCCATGACCCTGTCCCACGCCGCACGGACGGCGGCCACCTGCGCCGCCACCGCCTCCCGCGGCACCCGCGCGGGGCGGTCGGCCAGCGCCAGCCGATGCGCCTGTGCCCGCAGGAACACATAGGCGTCCGCCAGTGCCTGCGCGGTCTGTTCATCCAGCAGGCCGGCACGGGCGATGGCCTCCAGCAGGCGCAGGTTGTCGCGCCAGCGGGTCAGCGCCGGGTGGTCATGGGCGTGGGCGAGCACGAAATACTGCACCATGAATTCAATATCCACCAGCCCGCCGCGCCCCTGCTTGAGGTCGAAGGTCGCCGCATCGCTGCGGTCCAGATGGGCCTGCATCTTCTCCCGCATGGCTACCACCTCCCGGGCCACCGCCTTCGGGTTGCGCGGCTGGCGCAGCACCGCCTCACGCACCTGCTCGAAGGCGGCGCAGGCTGCCTCGCTGCCCACCACGCAGCGGGCGCGTACCAGCGCCTGCAGTTCCCACAGCCACGCCCTGTGGCGCAGGTAGTCGTCGAAGCTGGCCAGCGAGCTGGCCAGCAGCCCGTCCTTGCCGCTGGGGCGCAGGCGGGTGTCCACCTCATAGAGCCGGCCGGAGGCCATCTGCGTGGTAAGCACGAACAGCAGCTTCTGGGCCGCGCGGATCATCCACGTCTGGGCGTCCAGCGGGCGCGGCCCGTCGGTGAAGGCGCCGCTGTCCACCCCGTGGTAGAGGAACACCACGTCCAGATCGGAGCCGTAGCCCAGTTCGTGCCCGCCCAGCTTGCCGTAGCCGGCGATCAGCCCATCGCCGGCGGGCAGGGAGCCGTGGCGGTCAGTCATCCAGTCGGTTACCCAGTGCCAGGCGGTCTCCAGCACCGCCTCGGCGATCCAGGTGAGCCGGTCGCTTACCTGCGGCAGCGCCAGCACGCCCATAACATCCTGCGCCGCCACCTGAAACACCTGCTGCTGCTTCCACTGGCGCAGCCGCTCCATGAAGGCCTCTTCGTCCGCTCCCCACTGGGCCCGCACCGCTTCCGCCCCGGTGCGGTAGTCCGCTTCGGAGACGGTGCCGTAGAAACTGTCCACGTCCAGCAGCATCTCCAGCAGCACCGGGTGCTGCGTCAGCATGCGTGCCAGCCAGCCGCTGGCGCACAGCAGCTTCGCCAGCTCCTCACGCACGACCGGCGTGCCCTGCAGCAGCATCAGATAGACCCCGCGGCGGGCCACCGCACCGAGAAAATCCAGCGCCCGGGTCAGCCCGGCGGTACGGTCACAGTCCTCCACAGCCGCCACCGCCGCCAGCAGCAACGGCGCCGCCTCATCCAGCCGCCGGCGGCCCGACTCGTCCAGCTGGCGCACGGCAAAGCTCTCCTGCAACGCCCGTACCGCCGCACGCACGGCAGCGGGGTCGGCCACGCCCACCTGCTGCAGGCGCGTGTCCGGCACGCTGTCGGGTGCCTGCCACAGCTGCTGCCACAGGGTCGGGCATTGTGCGTCCTCCGGAAACAGGGCGTTGAAGTTCTCCTGCACCTGCTGGCGCATCGGCGCCAGCGCCGCCAGCAGCCCGTCGTAATCGGCAAAGCCCAGTGATTCGGCCAGCCGGCTACGGGCCTCCGGCGCCGCCGGCAGGGTGTGGGTCTGGGCGTCCGCCTCCATCTGCAGATGATTCTCCACCCGGCGCAGAAAGTCATAGTCGGCCCGCTGCCGCGCCACGGTTTCCGCAGGTACCAGCCCCGCCTCCTCCAGCGCCGACAGCGCCCGATAGAGCGATGGCGTCTGCAGCGCCGGTCGCCGCCCGCCATGGATCAGCTGAAAGGTCTGCACCCAGAACTCCACCTCGCGGATACCCCCCGGCCCCAGCTTGATGTTGTCCGCCATGCCGCGGCGCTGCACCTCGGCGTCGATCTGCGCCTTGAGCGCCTGCAGCGACTCGATGGCGGTGTAGTCCAGATAGCGCCGGTAGACGAAGGGGCGCAGACTCTCCAGCAGCCTTTCCCCGTCCGCCCGGTCTCCCGCCACCGGCCGGGCCTTGACCAGCGCGTAGCGCTCCCACGCCCGCCCATGGGCGGCGTAGTAGTCTTCCATGGCAGCGAAGCTGACCGCCAGCGGCCCGCTGCTGCCGAAGGGACGCAGGCGCCAGTCCACCCGATAGACAAAGCCGTCGGCAGTCTGGTCGCTCAGCAGGGGGGTAAGCTTCTGCACCAGGCGGATGAAGAACTGCTGGTTGTCCAGCGGGCGCGCCCCGTCGCTCTCGCCGCCTTCGGCGTAGGCGGCAATCAGGTCAATGTCGCTGGAGAAGTTGAGCTCGCCACCGCCCAGCTTGCCCATGCCCAGCAGCACCGGTCGCACCACCTTGCCGCTGTCGGCGCCGCGCGGCAGGCCGTGACGATCCGCCAACGCCCTAAAGCACCAATCCACCGCCAGCGTCAGCAGCGTTTCCGCCAGCCGGGTCAGCTGGACCAGCGTCTCCGGCACCGCATCCAGCCCCAGATAGTCGCGGATGGCGATGCGCGCCGCCTCCCGCTGGCGCAGAAGGCGCAGTTCCCGGGCAAATACGGCCGGATCTTCGATTTTTTTCAGCGTCTCCAGCGCGCCATCCCGCAAAAATGGGGGAGGCCCCGTCCAGAAGGTCTCCTCCAGCACCTGCGGCTGGCGCTCGGCCACCCGAGCCACGAAGGCACTCCAGCGCAACACATCATCAAGCGTCGCCATCACACACCTCCCGGGGCGGCACCAGCCGCCGCTCGGCATCAAAATAGTAGAGATACAGCAGAGTGCCGCGCCGGTCATTGAGCTGCCAGATCTCGGTGGCTTCACAGTCCGGCAGCGGGAAGCTGTTGCTGACGAACAGACTCCGGGGCGGCATTTCGGCACGCACCTTTTCGCTCAGTCGTGCCATGGGCGCCGGAGAGAGAAAGGCATACACCATGTTGAAGGCCCCCAGCGGCGTCTCCCACAGGCTGACGCCGTGCACCTCGCCCGCCTCACCCACACGCTGGCGCGCTACCCACAGGTTGAGCGGCGCTGTCTCCACACCCGCCGAGCGCACCACGGCAGGGCAGTGAGCCCCCATAAAGTGCACCACACCACCCCAGCCACAGCCCAGGTCCATGAAGCGCACCGGCGCCTGCAGTGTGTCTGCCGCCCGACACAGCGCCCGCCAGGTGGTGCGATTGCTCAGATAGAGGGGCACCCGCTCCGACAGGGCATTGCGAAACACCAGCCACAGCAGCGCCAGCACCGCCGCCACGCCCCACCATGGCACCCCTGCGGCCAGCGCCAGCCACAGCAGCGGTGGAAAGAGCAGCTGGATGATGAGCCACCAGCGCGCCAGACCCGCGCGCCAGGACAGCAGTGCCGCCAGCCCGCCCTGCGCCAGCGCCCAGCCCCACAGCGGATAGGGCGGCGGGATCAGTGCTGGCAGCCCCCGTGCCAGCGCCAGCAGAACCACAAAGGCCACGCCCTGCAGCAGCAGCGCCTGAACCGCCACGGGCAGGGTGCGCCAGATTGCACCTACCTTGTGCATGGCAGCACCACGTCGGCACGAACCGGACAAATACCAACAGGCAGCAAACAGGTCAAGATATTGATATAAAAGAAGTTTTCAAAATCAGGCATGGCGCACGCTTAACGGAAAGGGCACATCGCACCTTTGTTCAAACAGGCACGCTGAGGAGACAGTATGAAACTGATCACTGCCATCATCAAGCCGTTCAAGCTCGACGCAGTGCGCGAAGCGCTGCACGAGCTGGACATTCACGGCATGACCGTGACCGAGGTGAAAGGCTATGGCCGCCAGAAAGGCCATACCGAAATCTACCGCGGCGCGGAATATGCCATCGAATTCATGCCCAAGCTGAAAGTCGAGGTGGTCGTCAAGGCCGACCTGGTCGAGGGCGCTGTGGAAGCCATCATCAACGCCGCCCAGACCGGCAAGATCGGCGACGGCAAGATCTTCATCTCGCCGGTGGAGGACGCCATCCGCATCCGCACCGCCGAGAAGGGCGAAGAAGCACTATAACGAGGCACATGGAGGACACATTGATGAACGCTTTCAAGAAATCTCTGCTGGCCATCACCGCATGGGGCCTGCCCATGCTGGCCCTGGCCGACGACAAGCTCAATGCGGGCGACACGGCCTGGATGCTCACCGCCACAGCGCTGGTGCTGCTGATGACCATCCCCGGCCTGGCGCTGTTCTACGGCGGCATGGTACGTCGCAAGAACGTCATTTCCGTGGCTGCAGCCACCTTCGCGGTCACTGCACTGATGAGCGTCATTTGGGCCGTAGCGGGCTACTCACTGGCTTTCAAAGGTGACGGTGCCTTCGTCGGCGACCTGAGCGCACTGTTCCTGAAGGGCCTGACGCCTGACAGCCTCTCCGGCACCATTCCGGAAGGCGTGTTCATGACCTTCCAGATGACCTTCGCCATCATCACCCCCGCCCTGATCATCGGCGCCATCGTGGAGCGGATGAAATTCTCCGCCCTGCTGTGGTTCACCGCACTGTGGTCGCTGATCGTCTATGCGCCGATCACCCACATGGTGTGGGGTGGCGGCTGGATGGGCAATGACGGCGTGCAGGACTTTGCCGGCGGCACCGTGGTGCACATCAATGCCGGTGTGGCCGGTCTGGTTGCCGCGCTGGTTCTGGGCGCCCGCAAAGGCTATGGCAAGGTACCCATGCCGCCGGTCAACCTGGTCTACACCATGGTAGGTGCATCCCTGCTGTGGGTTGGCTGGTTCGGCTTCAACGCCGGTTCCGAACTGGCGGCTGACGGTACTGCCGGCATGGCCATGGTCGTCACCCAGATCGCCACCGCCATGGCAGCGCTGGCCTGGATGTTCGTCGAATGGATGGCCCGCGGCAAGCCCACCATGCTGGGCATGGCTTCCGGTGCCGTAGCCGGTCTAGTAGCCATCACCCCCGCGTCCGGCTTCGTCGGTCCCATCGGCGCATTCGTCATCGGTGCCGCAGCGGGCGTAATCACCTTCTGGGCTTCCGTCTATCTGAAGAAGGCGCTGGGCTATGACGACTCCCTGGATGCCTTCGGCGTCCACGCTGTCGGCGGTATCGTCGGCGCGTTGCTGACCGGCATCTTCTCCGCCGCCACCTTCGGCGGTGCCGGCCTGAGCGACGCAGCTCACGGCAGCATCCTGAGCCAGTTCATCATTCAGGCCAAGGGTGTCGGTTTTACCATCATCTATGACGCTATCGCCACCTTCATCATCCTGAAGGTGCTGGATGTCATCATGGGCCTGCGTGTCTCCGAAGAGGAAGAGGAAGAAGGTCTGGACATCACTCAGCACGGCGAGCAGCTCTACGAATAAGAGCTGGCGCTCTCCCGCCATGGCGTGGCATGGCGGGAATCAAACCAAAGTCTTCGTGACCTCCACGCGATGTGTTGCCCCGCCTCTTGCGCGGGGTTTTTTGTGTCCGGAGCAAAAATCTCAGAGATTGCGCACCCGCGCCAGCAGTCTCTGCCAACGCTGCCACAGCGTCGGCTGCGGTACGGCAATATGCTCGAAGCGCATGACGCAGGCCGGTGAGCGCGGGTTGAACAGCGGGGTATCGCGCCAGTGGAGCAGGGTATCCGGTTCTAGACCGGAATCCAGCGCCACCTGCTCCCAGGTGGGCGGAGCTTCGGCAAGAATGCGCGGCGGCGTGACGGAAAAGTCCACCGGCCACTTGTCACCGATGAATACCGTCTCGGTGCGTCCACTTTCCATCCAGATGCGCACCTTCTCTCCCACCTCAAGCAGCGAGCCGTAGGGCAGAAACAGATATTTCGCCCCCAAGTGGCTCACCGGCACATCCAGCAGCGGCGGCCCCGGTGGAAATTCGAACTGGCAGAAGTCGCCTCCGCAGCAGCTCATGCCCTCTCCCATGCGACTGATATAATTGTGCGATTAAACATTCCCGCAGACGAGGCGATGATGGACAAGCATTTCGACCCCAAGGCGATTGAATCCAAATGGTACCCCGAATGGGAGGCCAGGGGCTACTTCAAGCCCCAGCCCAGCCGCACCGGTGAGCACTACTGCATCGTCATTCCGCCACCGAACGTCACCGGCTCGCTGCACATGGGGCACGCCTTTCAGGACACCATCATGGACATCCTCATCCGCTACCACCGCATGAAAGGCGACGAGACCCTGTGGCAGCCAGGCACAGATCACGCTGGCATCGCCACCCAGATGGTGGTGGAGCGCCTGCTGGAACGCGAAGGCGTCAGCCGCCACGACCTGGGGCGGGAGAAGTTTCTCGAGCGGGTGTGGCAGTGGAAGGAGGAATCCGGCTCCACCATCACCCGCCAGTTGCGCCGCATGGGGGCGAGTCTGGACTGGAGCCGCGAGCGCTTCACCATGGACGAGGGTCTGTCCAATGCGGTGAAAGAGGTGTTCGTGCGCCTGTATGAGGAGGGCCTGATCTACCGCGGCAAGCGTCTGGTCAACTGGGACCCGGTGCTGCACACCGCCATCTCCGACCTGGAGGTGATCAGCGAGGAGGAAAACGGCCGCCTGTGGCACTTCCGCTACCCGCTGACCGATGGCAGCGGCTATCTGGTGGTAGCCACCACCCGTCCGGAAACCATGCTGGGCGACCAGGCGGTGGCGGTGCATCCGGAAGATGAGCGCTATAAGCATCTGATCGGCAAGACCGTTACCCTGCCGCTGGTGGGACGCGAGATCCCCATTATCGCCGACGACTATGTGGACCCGGAATTCGGCACCGGCTGCGTCAAGATCACCCCGGCCCATGACTTCAACGACTATGAAATTGGCCAGCGCCACAACCTGCCACTACTGAACATCTTCACCGTAGATGCGGCCATCAATGACAACGCACCGGAAGCCTACCGCGGGCTGGACCGCTTCGAGGCGCGCAAGCGCATCGTGGCCGACATGGAAGCCGCCGGTCTACTGGAGAAGATCGAAGACCATAAGCTGATGGTGCCCCGTGGCGACCGCTCAGGTGCTGTCATCGAGCCCTATCTCACCGACCAGTGGTATGTGGCCATCGAATCCCTGGCCAAACCGGCCATCGAGGTGGTGGAAAAGGGTGAGATCAAGTTCGTGCCCAAGAACTGGGAGAACACCTACTTCGAGTGGATGCGCAATATTCAGGACTGGTGCATCTCCCGCCAACTGTGGTGGGGCCACCGTATCCCCGCCTGGTATGACGAGGCGGGCAATGTCTATGTAGGC
>JALVTA010000004.1 GCA_027036095.1 Thiotrichales bacterium
CCGGGCACACTGCTCTTCATAGGCCCGATAGATGCGCAGCATGGTTTCCAGATAGAGATCGTGACCGGGGTCGATATGGGCGGCACGACGCCCCTCCTCCTTCTGGCCATTGATGAAAGCCACCGCCTGGCGCACCGGCCACTGGGTCTCGTCCAGTTCCAGCTCGCGCAGCAGGCGTTTGATCAGCCGCTTCTGGTCGTCGGCATCAATGACCTGAAAGTTTTCGGCCAGCCCGGCCTCGCGCCAGTGCTGGCGCAACAGCTGATAGGCGATGCCGTGGAAGGTCCCCAGCGTCACGTTCCGGGCACGCGGGCCGATCAGCTCGGCTGCCCGGGCACGCATCTCACCGGCGGCCTTGTTGGTGAAGGTGACCGCCAGAATGTTCCACGGCTGCACGCCACAGCCCTCGATCAGCCAGCCGACGCGGTGAGTCAGCACCCGCGTCTTGCCGGAGCCGGCACCGGCTAGCACCAGCGCATGCACGTCCTCCGGCAGAGTGACCGCCTCCCGCTGCGCGTCATTGAGCGGATTTAACAGAAACGAAACATCCATCTGTTATTTTTAACACCGAGCTTGATTTGACAGGAAGGGTGTGATAAAAATTCGCGAAATCCGTATGATGCCTGCTTCGCGTTTGCGCGTAGTATAGCCTACCAGCCGCAGGCCATTCCGAACATGCTCTCGAATCTCCCAGATCCCTGACGGCCTGAAGGCAGGCACACAGAGGAGGGATGAACACATACAATGAGGACAGAAACATGAGTGAGCACATTGTCAACGTCAACGACGACAATTTTGAAGCCGAAGTGCTGCAGTCCAACCAGCCTGTACTGGTGGATTTCTGGGCCGAGTGGTGTGGTCCCTGCAAGATGATCGCCCCCATTCTGGACGAAATCGCCCAGGAATATGCCGGCAAGCTGAAAGTGGCCAAGGTCAACATCGACGACAACCCGGCCACACCGCCCAAGTATGGCGTGCGCGGCATCCCCACCCTGATGCTGTTCAAGAACGGCGAAGTGGAGGCAACCCAGGTGGGTGCGCTGTCCAAATCCCAGCTGAGCACATTCCTGGACGCCAACCTCTGATCCGTCCTGCGGGGCGCGCTTCGCCCCGCCATGTACCGCATATCATCTTTTCCCCTTCTGCCGGCCCATATCCGGCGTGACATTCGATCCGAATCAACAGGAACCTGACGACAACCCATGAACCTGACCGACCTCAAGAAGAAATCCGTCTCCGAACTGCTCAAGATCGCCGAGGAACTGGGGCTGGAGAACCTGGCCCGCCTGCGCAAGCAGGACATCATCTTCGCCATCCTCAAGGCCAAGGCCGCCCGCGGCGAAGACATCTTCGGCGAAGGCGTGCTGGAAATCCTGCCCGACGGTTTCGGCTTCCTGCGCTCCGCCGACAGCTCCTACCTGGCCGGACCGGACGATCTGTATGTCTCCCCCAGCCAGATCCGCCGCTTCGGCCTGCGCACCGGTGACACCATCCAGGGCAAGATCCGCCCGCCCAAGGAAGGCGAGAAGTATTTCGCGCTGCTGAAGGTGGAGAAGGTCAACTTCGAAGACCCGGAAGTGGCCAAGCGCAAGATCGCCTTCGAGAACCTCACCCCGCTGCATCCCACCCGGCGCATGAAGCTGGAGCTGGGCAATGGCACCACCGAAGACATCACACCCCGCATCATCGATCTGGCTGCGCCGGTGGGCTTCGGCCAGCGCGGCCTGATCGTCGCCCCGCCCAAGTCGGGCAAGACGGTCATCCTGCAGAACATCGCCCACTCCATCGAGCACAACTACCCGGACGCCTATCTGATCGTGCTGCTGATCGACGAGCGCCCGGAAGAGGTGACCGAGATGGAGCGCACCGTGCGCGGCGAGGTGGTGGCTTCCACCTTCGACGAACCGGCCCAGCGCCACGTGCAGGTGGCGGAGATGGTGATCGAAAAGGCCAAGCGGCTGGCGGAGCACAAGAAGGATGTCATCATCCTGCTGGATTCCATCACCCGTCTGGCGCGCGCCTACAATACCGTGGTGCCCGCCTCCGGCAAGATCCTCACCGGCGGTGTGGACGCCAACGCCCTGCACCGGCCCAAGCGCTTCTTCGGCGCGGCGCGCAACATCGAAGAAGGCGGCAGCCTGACCATTCTCGCCACCGCCCTGGTGGACACCGGCTCCAAGATGGACGAGGTGATCTTCGAGGAGTTCAAGGGCACCGGCAACATGGAGCTGCACCTGTCGCGTCATCTGGCCGAACGGCGCATCTTCCCGGCCATCAACATCACCAAGTCCGGCACCCGCAAGGAAGAGCTGCTGATGACGCCCGAGGAACTGCAGCACATGTGGATTCTGCGCCGTTTCCTCGGCAATATGGAAGAGGCCGAAGCGCTCAACACGCTCATCGACCAGATGAAGCATACCAAGACCAACACCGAACTGTTCATGGCCATGAAGAACGCGGCCAAATGATCGGCTTGCCACGGGCATCCAGCACGGCTATAATTTTGCGTTCGCCAAGTTTAGACCCCAACATGACAGGCAGGAAAACACCATGAAAACAGGCATTCATCCGGAATACCGGGAAGTGGTCTTTCAGGACATCGCCACCGGCGACACCTTTCTGACCCGCTCCACGGCTGCCGTGCGCGCCAAGGACACCATTGAGCTGGACGGTAAGGAGTACCCGCTGATCCGCGTGGAAATCTCCAGCGCCTCCCACCCCTTCTACACTGGCAAGCAGACGCTGGTGGACACCGAAGGCCGTGTGGAGAAGTTCCGTCAGAAGTACGGCATGGGCAAGTAAGCCGACCGCACACAGCTGCGAAAAGGGCCGCAAGATGCGGCCCTTTTCGTTTTCCCCTTCCCTGCGCATCCGGCACGCTTTCTGCTACGATCTTTTCCATGAACCTGCGCAGACTGATCCTGACCGCCCTGCTGATATGGCCGCTGTTTGCCGCCGCAGCCGACGATGACTGCCTGCCCGCCCAGCCCAACAAACTGGTGTGGAAGAAAGTGCAGTATGTCTCCAGCGGCAACAAACTGGTGGTGGACAATCACTATGTGATGCTGGAAGGCGTGGTGGCGCCGGAACGGGGACGGCCCAACAAGTGGAACCACCGCAGCGACGACCCGCTGGCAAAGCAGGCCAAACTGTTCCTGCTCAAACTGTTCGCCAACCACGACATGCAGGTGGGCATTGAGCATGACAGGAAACGTTACGACCGTTTTCTGCGCGAGCTTGGCCACCTCTACTACCGCGACGCCCGTGGACGCCTGC
>JALVTA010000005.1 GCA_027036095.1 Thiotrichales bacterium
AGTGGTGGGAAGCGCAACAGTCTTCTGACCGAAAGGCGGACAAGGTGGTCGGCATCGACCACTGAACCTGGAGTGACACCGAACTTGCGAGGGGAAATTTACAGCAGATTTGGGACTTGACCTTTTTTGGTGATGATGACAGGGGCGTGGTTGTCACAGACCGTATCAATGGTTCTGGCCAGGTTGGCGCGGGCTTCCGTATAGGTGAGTGCTTCCATGGAATGCCTTTCCTTTTTACATGTACTGGATATTGTACATGATGAAATCAGAAAAGTCCTGACCAGACGGTTTCGTGCCACACCATGCCCTTGCGGGTTGCCTCGACCCGGTCAATCCGTTCATAGTGGGGCAGGTCTGAGAAGTGGGTGCGGATTTCATCTTCCGGCACCGAGAAGGGCGGGCCGTCATCGGGTGATACCGGACCGGTGAGGGAGATGAGCAGATAGCGGCTCCCTGCCGGTGCGAGCCGCCGTAGCTGGCGCACATAGTCCGGCCGCATGGCCGGAGGAAAGGCCACCAGCGCGGCGCGGTCATACACCGCACTGGTTTCATGCGTCAGTTCAGGCGAAAGTTTGAAGAAGTCCCCTTCAATCAGGGTGAACGGCTCCGCCTGCCAGCGGGTCAGGCCCCCATCAAGCGAGGTGATTTCCGGCGTCAGGCCCTGTTCGGCGAAGAAGGCCTCTACCGCCTGTCGGCACAGCTCGTTGCCCAGCACCCTGTACCCCTGTTCCGCCAGCCAGATCATGTCCTCGCTTTTGCCGCACAGGGGCACGAAGACGGTAGAACCGTCCGGTATGTTCAGGGCGGGCCAGTGCCTGGTCAGCAGAGGGTTGGGGTAGAGCAGGTGCCAGCCCGTCTGACCGTTCTGCCAGCGTTTATGCCAGAAATCAGGTGTCATCCGGATACCCTGTTCACTAGCGGAGCGCCGCAGTCGGGGCAGTGCTTCGGCCAGTCGAGGCCGAGATAGAGCTTGCCCAGATGGGCGTTGCAGGCGGGGCAGCGCCACAGGTGCATGTTGACCCACACAGCACAGGCAAAGCCGACAAGCAGCGCGAGGACGGTTGCCCGTGCCTCCATCATGCCGAGTAAGTGCAGGCTGACAATGGCAGCTGCCGCCAGCGCAGTCAGCAGCGCCAGACGCTGAATCATGCGGCGGCGGCGCCGAAATTCACGCTGAACGGACTGTGGAGAGCGGTTTGAGGGGCTCATGAGGGCGAAAATGCGCTTTTTCGTCCCATTCTACGGCAAAAACGCCCGGCAGCGCCGGGCGGAAAAAAATCGATCCTGCAAAATCGGGGGAGACCCCGTCTGAAAGGGTTCAGACGGGCGCTTCGTCCGCCAGCATCTCGAAGCAGCGCTGCGCGGCGGCCAGGGTGGCGCCGATGTCCGTATCCGTATGGGCGGCGGAGACGAAGCCGGAGAAACAGGGACATTCTTTGATTGTGAAACATCTGGGCAATGGGCGTCAACTTCATCTCTATTCAGCTCGCCAAGGATCAATGATTTCTACGCCACAATAATTGAAGTCAGCAGTATTACGTGTTACCAGCATCAGATTGTGGGCGCTTGCGGTGGCCGCAATCAGGCTGTCAATGGCGGGCATAGGGCGTCCCGCTTCTGCCAGCAAACGCCCCCAATGATCGGCAACACGTTCATCAATGGGCAGTATGCGTCCTGAGAAAAAGGCGGGTAGTGTCTGTTCCAACCAGTCAAGCAGCATCAATTTGCGCTGCGTGTTGTCAAGGCGATGGATTCCTTTTCTGATTTCTCCCAGTGTCAATACGCTGAGGTAGAGGGAGGATGCCGGGCGCGCTTCGAACCAGGCTACAACATTGGGATCAGGCCGCTTGTGTTTGAGTTCGGAGATCACATTGGTATCGATCAGGTAGCTCAAAACAGCATTTCCTCACGTGTCAGGCTGCGGTCTCGTTCAAAATCCAGCTCATCAAGTCCGGAAAGTGGAGAACGGCGGATAAAGTCGACCAAGCTTTCATCATTGCCAGTCAGCTGATCGTAGGCCTCTTTGGAGAGGATGACTGCTACCGGTTTCCCACGGGAGGTGATCTCCTGCGGCCCGGATTGGCGGGCACGCTTGATTACTTCGGAAAACCTTGCCTTGACCTGCTGAATTTGCCAGTATTCCATGACCGCCTCCTTCTGATGACCATTTTGGTCATGTTAACACAACGATAGGCCCGAAAGTGGCTGTTGGTCAGAGGGTGAAGCCTGTGGGCGCCGTCCTGAGGACAGCGCAGGCTTTTAGACGGGTGCTTCGTCCGCCAGGGTTTCGAAGCTGCGCCGTGCAGCGGCCAGGGTAGCGTCGATATCCGCCTCCGTATGGGCGGCGGAGACAAAGCCGGCCTCGAAGGCGGAGGGGGCCAGATACACCCCTTCGTCCAGCATCAGGTGGTAGAAGCGTTTGAAGCGTTCCATGTCGCAGCGGGTGACCTGTTCAAAGCGGGTCACCGGCTTTTCTTCGGTAAAGAAGAAGCCGAACATGGCGCCCACCTGATTGGTCGTCAGCGCGATGCCGGCCTCATGGGCGGCCTGTTCCAGTCCCTTGGCCAGTTTTTGGGTCTTTTCGGTCAGGGCTTCATAGAAGCCGGGCTGGCGCAGGCGCCTGAGGGTGGTCAGGCCTGCTGCCATAGCCAGCGGGTTGCCGGAAAGGGTGCCGGCCTGATAGACGGGGCCGGTGGGGGCCAGCTGGGACATGATTTCTTTTTTGCCACCCAGCGCGCCCACGGGCATGCCGCCGCCAATCACCTTGCCGAAGGTGGTCAGATCAGGGGTGATGCTGTAGTGGCCCTGCGCGCCGGTCAGTCCGACGCGGAAGCCGGTCATCACCTCATCCAGAATCAGCACGCTGCCATGCTGGTCGCACATCTCCCGCAGGGTTTCAAGAAAACCGGGTACGGGCGGCACGCAGTTCATGTTGCCGGCCACCGGCTCGACGATGATGCCGGCGATCTGGTCACCCATCTGGTCGAACAGCTCGCGTACCTGTTCAGTGTCGTTGTAGGTGAGGGTGATGGTGTCCTTTGCCACACCTTCCGGCACGCCGGGGGATGAGGGCACGCCCAGCGTCAGTGCGCCGGAGCCGGCCTTGACCAGCAGGCTGTCGGCGTGGCCGTGGTAGCAGCCTTCGAACTTGACGATCTTGTCCCGGCCGGTGACGCCACGGGCCAGGCGGATGGCGGTCATGGTGGCTTCGGTGCCGGAGTTGACCATGCGCACCATTTC
>JALVTA010000006.1 GCA_027036095.1 Thiotrichales bacterium
CCATAGCGCCGACGCAGGGCTTCAACTGTCTCCCCATTGATTACGGGACGACGCAATGCGGGTTGATCCCTATCTGGCAGCCGTGCCTGCAATCCCAACAGATAGGCAGCATAGCCAAGGTCTAGATCCGGACGCTGCGCCAGCGCACGGGTAACCATCTTTTCCGTCCCGTAGGCATTCCACCAGCCGATGATCAACAGCTTCGGCCGGGCCTCAGCAGGCCAGAACCTCAGCCCCGTCTGATCAAAGGCATCCAGAAGACGACGCTTGTCAAAGGTGACCTGCAGCAGCTGGCCGACGGTGACGCCCTCTACCTTGCGCGGCAGAAAGGTATAGCGAACCACCCAGCGACGCGGATTGCGCAGGCGCGCCTGCCCCAGTTTCGCCGCAGCATCCAGCTCGCCGGTGAGCCGCACCACCTCAATACGCAGCGCTTTTGCCAACAGCGCCTCCTCCCCCGCCTTCATCTGCTCGGGACTTACACGCAGCGAAAGCGTGAACAGGTCTTCCGCCACTGATGGAAGTGGTGCCAGCAGCAACAGCATCAGTGCAACTGCGGCTTTCCAGCCTGATTGGCTCATCCGTCTTGCCCCATGGGATTTGAAGTACAATATGCTACCAATTTTCACACCCTGCCAAAGATTAAGACCTATGAGCCAATCGCTGACCTACAAGGACGCCGGTGTCGACATTGATGCCGGAAACGCTCTGGTTGAAGCCATCAAACCCATTGCCAAGGCCACCGCCCGGCCCGAGGTGATGGCCTCGCTGGGGGGCTTCGGCGCCCTGTTCGAACTGCCTGTCGGAAAATACCGCAACCCTGTTCTGGTCTCAGGCACGGACGGTGTCGGCACCAAGCTGCGCCTGGCCATCGACTATGACAAACATGACCAGGTCGGCATCGACCTTGTGGCCATGTGTGTCAACGACCTGGTGGTGCAAGGTGCAGAGCCCCTGTTCTTCCTCGACTATTACGCCACCGGCAAGCTGGATCTGTTTGTGGCCAAAAGCGTCATTACCGGTATCGGCGTAGGCTGTCAGCAGGCGGGGTGCGCACTCATCGGAGGCGAGACGGCAGAAATGCCAGGCATGTATCCCGACGGTGACTATGATCTGGCAGGGTTCTGTGTCGGCATTGTCGAAAAGGATGAGCTGATCGATGGCAGTGCCGTCAAAGAGGGAGACGTCATCCTGGGGCTGGCCTCTTCCGGCCCTCACAGCAATGGCTATTCGCTCATTCGCAAGATTCTCGAGGTTTCGGGCACACCGGTGACCGAGCCACTGGATGGACAGCCCCTGATCGACCAGCTGATGGCACCGACACGCATCTACGTCAAGCCCCTGCTGGCACTGATGAAAAAAATCCGGGTGCACGCACTGTCCCATATCACCGGCGGCGGCCTGCTGGAGAATCTGCCCCGTGTGCTGCCCGCCCACACCCGTGGGGTGATTGATGTTGACAGCTGGCAGCGCCCGAAAGTATTCGACTGGCTGCAGCAGGCGGGCAATGTGGACCCGGTGGAGATGCATCGCACCTTCAACTGCGGCATCGGTATGGCCGTCATCGTAGCGGCGGAAGATGCCGAGCAGGCGCGGGCCGAGCTGGAAGCGGCAGGTGAGACGGTCTGGCTCATTGGCGAAGTCGTCGCCAGCGACCGTGAAACACCCGATGTACAACTGACCGGGGTGTGAACGGTCATGCAGCGCAAGCCAGTGGTGGTCCTCATCTCCGGCAGTGGCAGCAATCTGCAGGCGCTGCTGGACTGGAGCCACCGGGCAGACAGCCATTATGAAATTGTCGGTGTGCTGTCCAACCGGCCCGAGGCCTATGGCCTGACGCGGGCCAAACAGGCCGGCGTACCTGTGGCTGTGGTCGACCACACACTTTTTGACAGCCGTGAATCCTTTGATGCCGCCCTGGTGGAGCAGATCGATCTGTGGAAACCGGAGTGGGTGGTGCTGGCCGGCTTCATGCGCATCCTGACACCCGTTTTTACCGACCATTATCTGGGCAGAGCGGTCAACATCCACCCCTCGCTGCTACCCAAATACCGTGGATTGCACACCCACCGCCGGGCGCTGGAGGCCGGTGATGCCGAGCACGGCCTGAGCATACACTTTGTCACCTCGGAGCTGGACGGGGGGCCCATCATCTGTCAGCAAGCCGTTCCCGTAGAGGGGCAGGACACTGAAGAATCCCTGCAGAAAAAGGTGCACGCACAGGAGCACCTCACCTACCCCCGTGTTGTGGAAGCGCTGGCGCGAGGCCTGATCCGCTATTGCCCCCCTCACGCCTGTCTGCATGACACACCGCTGCAGAAACCTCTTGATCTGGAGGCGCTTGATGCGCTACTGGCTGATTCCCCTGCTGCTGTGGGCTGAAGCGGCACTGGCCGCCAGCCCCCTGCCCGATTTTGAAGCCACCTTTACGGTCACGGCGCTGGGGCTGGACCTGGGCACCTCCCACCACACTCTGCGCTGCAAGTCTGGACAGTGCATCTATACCGCAGATACCCGTCCGCAGGGGCTGGCCCGTCTGTTCACCAAAGAGCATTTCTGGGAAGAAAGCCGCTTTTCCCTGTCGGATGACGGCATCCGCTGGCAGCATTATCTGAAGAAAAAATTCGACGATGACAGACTGGTGCGTACCTATACCCTCGTCCGCACCGACAGAGGGGTGCTGTATGAAGAAAGCAGGCGACTGTACCCCCTGCGGAAGAACCTCTTTGACGCCCTTTCCCTGCCTCTGGCCATCAGTCGTTACAGCCATACGGGCCTGCCGGACAAACCCATATGGCTACAGGATAACAACTGGCAGGACAGGTTGACATTCACCATCAAAAACCGTCCGCAAGCACTTGAAACATCAGAATTCAACAGCCTGAAAACGCGCTTCTGGCAGGCAGAAGGGGCGCATGTGCGCGTAAGCGCCTGGCTGCTTCCCAGCGCTTACAACCTGCCGGTACGTGTAGAAGTGCTGAACAAGGAAAAAGGCAAGACCATCACCCTGCAACTGGACGGACACTACAGGTTTACCCATGCGTCTCAGTGATCGTGACATCAGACGGCTGCTTGACAGTGGTCACATCAACATCCAGCCCCGCCCCACACCAGACAAGATCAAGGGCGTAACCGTAGATCTGCGGCTGGATAACCGCTTCCGCGTCTTCAACGACCACAAGGCGCCCTTCATCGACCTGGGCGGCCCGAGGGAACAGCTGCAGAAGCAGCTGGACGC
>JALVTA010000007.1 GCA_027036095.1 Thiotrichales bacterium
TTATCTGTCGCCGATCAGCTTCGAGCGGCAGCATGCCCGGCACAAGGGCGGGGTTCAGGCCCCAAATGCTGATCTGTCCACTGAAGCGGGGTAACTCCAACAGGCGCCATTTCTGCGCCATTTTTGAGCATTTTGGCAACTGGCCAATCTGCAAGTCGGCAAAATTGGGGGAGACCCCGTCTCCACAACGAAAAAAGCGGGCTGATGCCCGCTTCTTTCAGCACGCCAGCCGGCCATTTCAGCCGTCGAGCTTCTTGCGCAGCAGCTCGTTGACCTGCTTTGGATTGGCCTTACCTTGGGTGGCCTTCATCACCTGCCCGACAAAGAAGCCGAACAGCTTGTCCTTGCCACCGCGGTACTGTTCCACCTGCTGCGGGTTGGCGGCGATCACCTCATCAATGATCGCCTCGATGGCGGAGGCGTCAGTGATCTGCTTGAGGCCTTTCGCCTCGATGATCTCGTCGGCACGGCCCTCACCACCCCACATGGCTTCGAACACCTCCTTGGCGATCTTGCCGGAGATGGTGTTGTCCACGATGCGGGTCAGCAGCTCGCCCAGCATGACGGCGTCGATGGGTGATTCGTCCAGACGCAGGTTCTCCTTGTTGAGCGCGCCCAGCAGTTCCACCATCACCCAGTTGGCGCACAGCTTGGGCTCGCCGCCGACGGTCTCCACCACCTGCTCATAGTAGTCGGCCAGCGCGCGGGAGCCGGTGAGCACGCCGGCGTCATAAGCCGGCAGGCCGTACTGCTCCATGAAGCGGGCACGCTTGGCATCCGGCAGCTCCGGCAGGGTGGCGGCCACACGCTCGATCATCTCGGGCGTGATCTCCAGCGGCAACAGATCCGGATCGGGGAAATAGCGGTAGTCGTTTGCTTCCTCCTTCTCACGCATGGAGCGGGTTTCGTCCTTCACCGAGTCGTACAGGCGCGTCTCCTGCACGATGGTGCCGCCGGCCTCCAGAATGTCGATATGGCGCTCGATCTCATATTCCAGCGCCTTCTCAAGGAACTTGAAGGAGTTGATGTTCTTCAGTTCCGTGCGGGTACCGAAGGGCGTGCCGGGGCGATGGACGGAGACGTTGGCGTCCACGCGGAAGGAGCCTTCCTGCATGTTGCCGTCGCAGATCTCCAGATACTGCACCAGTTCGTGAATCTTCTTGGCATAGGCGATGGCCTCGGCTACCGAGCGCATGTCCGGCTCGGAGACGATCTCCAGCAGCGGCGTGCCCGCCCGGTTGAGGTCGATGCCGGTCATGCCGGCAAAATCTTCATGCAGGGACTTGCCGGCATCCTCCTCCAGATGGGCACGGGTCACCCCGATGGTCTTGGTCTGCCCGTCCACCTCGATCTCCACACGGCCCTTGCCGACCACCGGCAGCTCGTACTGAGAGATCTGGTAGCCCTTGGGCAGGTCCGGATAGAAATAGTGCTTGCGGGCGAACACGCTGCGCGGGGCGATCTCGGCGTCAATGGCCAGACCGAACTTGATGGCCATGTTGACCGCCTCGGCATTGAGCACCGGCAGCACGCCCGGCAGAGCGATGTCCACCGCGCAAGCCTGGGTATTGGGCAGTGCACCGAAGGCGGTGGAGGCGCCGGAGAAGATTTTCGATTCGGTGGCCAGCTGTGCGTGAATTTCCAGGCCGATGACAACTTCCCAACTCATATTCCGTTCTCCTTACTTGGCCAGTTCCGGACTCTGGCGATGCCAGTCGGTCGCCTGCTGGAAGCGATGCGCCACATTGAGCAGCTTCGCCTCGCTGAAATAGGGGCCGACCAGCTGCAGCCCCACCGGACGGCCGTTGTGCAGGCCGGCGGGCACGCTCATGCCCGGCAGGCCCGCCAGGTTGACCGGAATGGTGTAGAGATCGGCCAGATACATGCTGACCGGGTCATCGCTCTTCTCGCCCAGATTCCACGCCACCGTGGGCGCCACGGGGCCTGCGATCACATCACACTGCTCGAAGGCCTTCAGGAAATCGTCCCGCACCAGCCGACGCAGTTTCTGCGCCTTGAGGTAATAGGCGTCATAGTAGCCGGCGGACAGAGCGTAGGCGCCTACCATGATGCGGCGCTTGACCTCCTCGCCGAAGCCTTCGGCACGGCTGCGGCGGTACATGTCCTTGAGGTCCTTCGGGTTCTCGCAACGGTGACCGTAGCGCACCCCGTCATAGCGGGCCAGGTTGGAAGATGCCTCCGCCGGCGCCAGCACGTAGTAGGCGGGCACCGCCAGCTCGGTATTGGGCAGGCTGACCTCGACGATCTCGGCACCCAGTTTCTCAAGTTCCGCCACCGCCGCCTGCACGGCACGGGCCACGCCCTCATCCAGCCCCTCGCCGAAATACTCCTTCGGCAATCCGATCTTCAGTCCGCTGATGTCATCATTGAGGGTGGCGGTGTAATCCGGAATCTCCGCATCGATGGAAGTGGAGTCCCGCCTGTCGAAGCCGGCCATGGCGTTGAGCAGCAGGGCGGCATCCTCGGCGCTGCGCGCCATGGGACCGCCCTGATCGAAGCTGGAGGCATAAGCGATCATGCCGTAGCGGGACACCAGCCCGTAGGTGGGCTTGATGCCGGTGATGCCGCAGAAGCCGGCAGGCTGGCGGATGGAACCGCCGGTATCGGAGCCGGTGGCCACCGGCGTCAGACCCGCCGCCACGGCGGCTGCGGAACCACCGGAGGAACCACCGGGCACCGCATTTATATCCCAGGGGTTGCGCACCGGACCATAGTAGCTGGTCTCGTTGGAGGAGCCCATGGCGAACTCGTCCATGTTGGTCTTGCCCAGAATGGGCATGCCCGCCTGCTTGATCTTCTCCACCACATGGGCGTCATAGGGGGCGATGAAGTTGTCCAGCATGCGGCTGGCGCAGGTGGTCCGGATACCGTCGGTGGTGAACAGGTCCTTGTGGGCCACGGGAATGCCGGTCAGCGGGCCGGCGCTGCCCTCGGCGATGGCGGCATCGGCCATTTTTGCCATCTCCAGCGCCACCTCAGGGGTGACGGTGATGAAGCTGTTCAGTTCCGGGTCGAGCTTTTCGATGCGCTCCAGATAGTGCTGTGTCAGCTCGACGCTGGAAATTTCGCGCGCGTCCAGTTTCTCGCGCAGCTGGGTCAGACTCAGAGTGTGCATGAATTTCTCCTTACTCGATGACCTGGGGCACCAGATACAGGCCGGCTTCCACCTTCGGCGCCAGCTTCTGGAACTTCTCGTGCTGATCGTGCTCGGTCACCTCGTCCGGACGCAGCCGCTGGGTCATCTCCAGCGGGTGGGCCAGCGGCTCGACCCCCTCGGTGTCCACCGCCTCCATGCGGGCGAACAGCTCCAGCACCCGGCCCAGCTGCCGGGCATAGGCCGGCCTGGCGTCCTCTTCGATGGCAATGGCCGCCAGCGCGGCGATCTTGTCCACTTCCTCAATACTCAGAGACATGCTTCCATCCTTGATCTGACAGGGTTTTCAAACGGGCGTCATTTTACTGTATCGCGCGACAGACAGCGGGTAAAATACCGTGATCCAAATCTCACCTGACATGGACGTACGCCAATGTTTCGCAAGCTCTTCGGCATCTTCTCCGACGATCTTTCCATCGACCTGGGCACGGCCAACACGCTCATCTACGTGCGCGGCAAGGGCATCGTGCTCAACGAGCCTTCCGTGGTGGCCATCCGTGACAACGGCCGCGGCGGCCGCTCCATCGTCGCCGTGGGCGAGGAAGCCAAGCAGATGCTTGGACGCACCCCGGGCAACATTCAGGCCATCCGCCCGCTGAAGGACGGGGTCATCGCCGACTTTTCCGTCACCGAGAAGATGCTGCAGCACTTTATCCGCAAGGTGCACGCGGCGCGCTTCTTCCAGCCCAGCCCCCGGGTGCTGGTGTGCGTGCCCTGCGGCTCCACCCAGGTGGAGCGCCGCGCCATCCGCGAATCCGCCGCCGGCGCCGGCGCCCGTGAGGTCTATCTGATCGAGGAGCCCATGGCCGCCGCCATCGGCGCCGGCCTGCCGGTGAGCGAGCCCACCGGTTCCATGGTGGTGGACATCGGCGGCGGCACCACCGAAGTGGCCACCCTGTCGCTCAACGGCATCGTCTATTCCGACTCCATCAAGATCGGCGGCGACCACTTTGACGATGCCATCAACAAATACGTGCGCCGCAACTACGGCATGGTGCTGGGTCCGGTGACCGCCGAGCGCATCAAGCACGCCATCGGCACCGCCTACCATGACGCCGAACCACGCGAAATCGAACTGCGCGGCCACAATCTGGCCGAGGGCGTGCCGCGCAAGTTCACCCTCAATTCCAACGAGATCCTCGAGGCACTGCAGGAGCCGCTGATGGCCATCGTGGGGGCCGTGCGCACCGCACTGGAAAGCACTCCGCCGGAGCTGGGCGCCGACATCGCCGAGCACGGCATCGTGCTCACCGGCGGCGGCGCACTGCTGCGCAACCTGGACACGCTGCTGAGCGAAGAGACCGGCATTCCGGTCATCGTCGCCGACGAACCCATGACCTGTGTGGCCCGCGGCGGTGGACGCGCACTGGAGATGATGGACGAGCGCGGCATGGATGTCTTCTCCCACGACTGACCGCTGAGGAGGGCGCGCCATCAGCCTGCTGATTCCTTCTGCCGCAACCGAGGGCCGTCACTTCGTGGCGGCTTTCGTTTTTGCCGTGCTGATGATGGTGCTGGACCACTACACCCAGCTGGCCGGCCATGTACGCAGCGTGCTGCTCAACGTGCTGCAGCCGGTGGAGATGATCGCCGCCCTGCCCCGCTCCCTCTACAACACCTACACCGACGCTGCCCGTAGCGAAGAGAGCCTGCGCCGGGAGGTCAAGGCGCTGAGCGCCCGCAACCTGCTGCTGCAGGCCCAGCTGCAGCGCATGCGCGAGCTGGAGGACGAGAACCGCCAGCTGCGCCTGCTGCTCGATGCCGGCAGCCAGCTACCCTCCGACCATATCGAGCTGACCATCGCCACCGTGCTGCGGGTCAGCCTGCGCCCGGAGGCCGACTTCATGGTGCTCAACAAGGGTGCACTGGATCATATCACCCCCATGATGCCGGTGATGGACGCCAACGGTGTGCTGGGGCTGATCACCGAAGTGAGCGAGCTGACCAGCCAGGCGCGCCTGCTCACTGACCCGGAACTGTCCATCCCCGTGCGCTTCGAACGCACCGGCATGCGCGCGATCACCCGTGGTCTCGGCCATGGCCGCCTCGAGGTGGATTTCGTGCGCCTGGATACGGATGTCAAACCGGGTGACCTGCTGGTGACCTCCGGCATCGGCGGTATCTTCCCCCCCGGCTACCCGGTAGCACGGGTGCAGAGCGTCAGCGCCCAGAAGGACGGCACCTTCTACCGCATCACCGCCGTGCCGGTGAGCCGGCTCTACAACAACCACGAAGTGCTTATCGTCCGCCATGTCCAGCCGCACACCTGAACCTGCCCTGTGGTCGCTGCTGCTCAGCTACGCGCTGGCGCTGGTGGTCAATGCCCTGCCGCTGGGGGGCGATCTGCAGCTGCTGCTGCCGCCCATGGGCTTTCTGGTGCTGACCTGGTGGGCCATCAACGACCTGGACCATACCCATTTCGTCGCGGCGGTGATCATCGGCCTGCTGTATGACACCCTTACCGGCACCCTGCTGGGCCTGCACGCCATGATCTTCTCAGTACTGCTGTTTGTACTGCTGCGCCTGCGCCTGCGCCTGCGGGTGGTGCGCCCGCTGCAGCAGGGCATCACACTCACCCTGCTGCTGTTAGGCCACCAACTGCTGCTGCTGCCGTTTGTCAGCACGGATGCCGTCACCAACGCCTATTTCTGGAGCATGCCGCTGACAGGCTTTGCGCTTTGGCCCTTCCTGCGGCGGCTGCTCAACTGGCTCAACCACGTGCCCACCCCCCGATCATGAGCCGTTCGCCCCTGCAGGATCAGACCTCCCGTCAACTGTTCAAGCGGCGACTCTGGTGGGCCGCCGGCCTGATGACGGTTGCGTTTTCCGTGCTGTTCGGTCGCATGTTCTACCTGCAAGTCACGCTCTACGACAAGTATCACGCGCTCTCTGAGGGCAACCGCATCTCCATTGAGATCATCCCCCCTGAACGAGGACGCATATACGACCGCAACCATGTACTGCTGGCCGACAACCAGCCGGTGTTCGTGCTGGAGGTGACGCCCGAAAAGGCGGAGGTAGAAGCAGGCCTGACGCGCCTGTCGGCGCTGTTTCCCTACAAGTTCGACACCGACCGGCGCGACCGCTTCGCCAGATGGCTACGCTACCAGAAACCGTTCAAGCACTACCTGCTGCCGTTCGATCTGGACGAAACCGAGGCGGCCCGTTTTGCCGCCCGGGCATGGCAGTTTCCGGGCTTCCGCCTCACTACGCGGCTGAAGCGGGTCTATCCCTACGGCAGTCTCACCGCCCACACCGTCGGCTATGTAGGACGCATCAACGAGAAGGATCTGAAGACGCTCGACCCCACCCGCTACCAGGGCACCCTCGTAGTGGGCAAGTCCGGCATTGAGAAGCAGTATGAAGACCGCCTGATGGGCCAGCCCGGCTGGCGACAGGTGGAAACCAACGCCCGGGGGCGGGTGGTCCGCGTGCTGGAAGTGCACCCGCCGCAGAAGGGCGAGGACATCACGCTGACGCTGGACATCCGCCTGCAGCAGAAGGCCTACGAACTGCTGCGCAGCCGGCCGGGCGCCATCGTGGCGCTGGAGCCGGAAACCGGCGCAGTGCTGGCCATGGCCAGCTCGCCCGGCTATGACGCCAACCTGTTTGTGGACGGCATCAGCCTCAACGACTACCGCGCGCTGCTTCAGGATCCACGCAAGCCCCTGATCAACCGCCCCATCGCCGGTGTCTATCCCCCTGGCTCCACCATCAAGCCCTTCGTGGCCCTGACCGCACTGGAACGCGGCATCGTCACGGCGGGCTACAGCATCTTCGACCCCGGCTACTTTGAATACAGTGGCCATACCTATCGTGACTGGAAGCGCTGGGGGCACGGGCGAGTCAACATGCACAAGGCCATCCGTGAATCCTGCGACACCTATTTCTATCAGGTGGGCCTGAAGATGGGCATCGACATGATCCATGACGGCCTGAGCCAGTTCGGTTTCGGCCGCAAAACGGGCATCGACCTGCCGGGCGAGCGGCGCGGCCTGATCCCCAACAAGGCGTGGAAGCGCGCCGCGCTGGACCGACCCTGGTACAACGGCGAGACGGTCATCGCTTCCATCGGCCAGGGCTATGACCTGGCCACGCCCGTCCAGCTGGCACGCGCCACCGCCATTCTGGCCAACCGCGGCACTCAGGTTGTGCCCCACCTGCTGGATGCACCCGTGCCGCCGGAGGGGCACATCGAAATCCGCAACCGCCGCCACTGGGAAGCAGTCATCAGCGCCATGGTGGCGGTGCTGCACGACCCCCACGGCACTGCCCGCAAGGCGGGGAAGATGATCCTGCCCTGGCACATGGCGGGCAAGACGGGCACGGCGCAGGTCAAGGGGCTGCGTGCCGAGGAAGAGTATGACGAGAGCAAGATTCCGGAAAACGAACGGGACCATGCGCTGTTTATCGGCTTCGCCCCGGTGAACAAGCCGCGCATCGCCGTCTCCGTCATCGTGGAGCATGGTGGCGGCGGTAGCAAGGCGGCCGCCCCTCTGGCTGCCCAGCTGGCCCGCTACTGGCTGGAGCTCAACCATGTGCCGCCGGAGCGCGGCGGGAGGACACACTGATGCCGCAACGGGGACTGCTGGCCAAGGTTCATCTGGATGGGTGGCTGCTGCTGGGCCTGGGGCTACTGCTGGCCACCAGTCTGCTGGTGGTCTACAGCGCCTCCGGCGGCAATCTGGCGGTGGTGGAGCGCCACGCCATGCGCATCGGCTTCGCCCTGGTGCTGATGGTGCTGGTGGCGCAGGTGCCGCCCCGGCAGCTGATGCTGATGGCGCCCTGGCTGTTTGCTGCCGGGCTGCTCATGCTGGTGGCGGTGCTGCTGTTCGGCACCATCGGCAAGGGGGCGCGCCGCTGGCTGGACTTCGGCCTGTTCCGCTTTCAGCCCTCGGAACTGATGAAACTGGCACTGCCCATGTTTCTCGCCTGGCTGTATGCCTGGTCGCCACTGCCCCCCAGCTGGCCGCGCCTGCTGGCGGGGCTGGCCGCCATCGCCGTCACCGCCGGACTGATCGTGGTGGAGCCTGACTTGGGCACCTCGTTGCTGATCGCCGCCAGCGGCCTGTTCGTGCTCTTTTTCGCCGGGCTGTCCTGGCGCTTCATCCTTGCGGCCCTGGCGGCAGTGATCGCCGCCCTGCCGGTGGTGTGGCACTTCATGTACGACTACCAGAAACAGCGGGTGCTCACCTTTCTCAACCCGGAATCCGACCCGCTGGGCGCCGGCTACCACATCATCCAGTCAAAGATCGCCATCGGCTCCGGGGGCGTATGGGGCAAAGGCTTCATGCACAACACCCAGGCCCATCTGGAATTTCTGCCGGAAAGCACCACGGACTTCATCTTTTCCGTCTTTTCCGAAGAGTTCGGCCTGTGGGGCGTGGGCCTGCTGCTGCTGGGCTACCTGTTCGTGGTGGGCCGCGGTCTGGTGATCGCCTGGCAGGCGCCGGACAACTTCGGTCGTCTGCTGGGAGCCAGTCTGGCCATGACTCTGTTCATCTACGCCTTCGTCAATATCGGCATGGTCAGCGGTCTGCTCCCGGTAGTCGGCCTGCCCCTGCCGCTGATCAGCTACGGGGGCAGCGCCATGGTGACGCTGCTGATCGGCTTCGGCATGCTGATGTCGATTCACACCCACAAGGGCCTGATGCGCCCCGACGGTGGTTGATGCGCCGGGCCGGCGCATGTTAGATTAGCGGGCTGTTTTCCCCATGAGGATCAAGGAGATTCCCCCCATTATGAAACGGATCGTGCAACTTATTCTGCTGTGGCTGGCCACCCTGAGCGCATGGGCTGCACCCGCACCCATCCCGGCACCCAAGCCGTCGGCACCGGATGTCACCATCGTGCCGGCCCCGCCGAGCATCGCCGCCAAGGCCTATCTTCTGATGGACTATGACAGCGGCGCGGTGCTGGCGGAAAAGGACGCCGACAAGCGGGTGGAACCGGCCAGCCTGACCAAGATGATGACCAGCTACATCGTCGCCCACGAGCTGGATGCCGGCAAGATCCATCTGGACGACAAGGTGCTCATCAGCAAGAAGGCATGGAAGATGCCCGGTTCCAAGATGTTCATCGAGGTGGGCAAGAAGGTGCCGGTGCGCGACCTCATCAAGGGTATGATCGTCCAGTCCGGCAATGACGCCACCGTGGCGCTGGCCGAATACATCGCCGGCAGCGAGGATGTCTTCGTGCAGCTGATGAACCAGTGGGCGAAGAAGCTGGGCATGACCCATACCCACTTCGCCAACAGCACCGGCCTGCCCGATCCCGAACACTACACCACCGCGCGGGACCTGACCAAGCTGGCCCGGGCGCTGATCCATGATTTTCCGGATCACTACGCCTGGTACAAGGAGAAGGTGTTCACCTACAACGGCATCCGCCAGTACAACCGCAACAAGCTACTGTGGCAGGACCCCAGCGTGGACGGCATCAAGACCGGACACACCCAGTCCGCAGGCTACTGTCTGGTGGCCTCGGCCAAACGGGACGGCATGCGCCTGATCAGCGTGGTGCTGGGCACCGACTCTGCCAGCCGCAGGGTGAGTGAAAGCCAGAAACTGCTCAACTACGGCTTTCGCTTTTTCGAGACTCACCGCCTCTACAAGGCCAACCAGCGTCTGAGCGATCAGAAAGTGTGGGAAGGCAAGCGGGACATTCTGCCGGTAGGCCTGACCGAGGATCTCTACATCACCATCCCCCGTGGGGAATACAAGAACGTGCAGCCGATGATGGCCATCGAAAAGGAGCTGAAGGCGCCCATCCACAAAGGCCAGCAGGTGGGCACCCTGAAAGTGATGCTGCATGACCGCGTGCTGGCAGAGAAGCCGCTGGTGGCTTTGGCGGACGTGGAACGCGGCGGCTTCTTCAAACGGCTGATGGACCAGGCCAAACTGGCCTTCGCCCACCTGCTGGGAGACTGACATGCAGCTGGCTTGGCTGAACGGCGAATGGACGCCGCTTGAGGCGGCACGCATCTCACCGCTGGACCGCGGGTTTCTCTTTGGAGACGGCGTCTATGAAGTGATCCCCGTCTACCGGCGTCGGCTGTTCGCCTTCGGTCCCCACCTTGAACGGCTCAAGCACAGTCTGGGGGCCACCGGCATTGCCAATCCACATACGGATGAGGAGTGGCGCCGGCTGTGCGAGACGCTGATCGAACGGCATCCCTGGGACGACCAGTTCATCTACCTGCAGGTGACCCGGGGGGTGCAGCCAAAGCGGGATCATCTGCCCGACGACTGCCTGGTGCCCACGGTGTTCGCCTATACCAGCGAACTGAAGCCGGTGGACGAGGCCATCCTGAAAAAGGGCATACGCTGCATCACCGCCGAGGACATCCGCTGGCAGCGCTGCGACATCAAGGCCATCACTTTACTGCCCAATGTCATGCTCAAGATGCAGGCCAGGGCCGCAGGGGCTGATGACGCCATTCTCATCCGCAACGGCCTGGTCTCGGAAGGCACTGCCAGCAATGTGATGATCGTGGAGGGCGACCGGCTGAGTACCCCACCGCTGGACCATGCCCTGCTGGGCGGCATCACCCGCCAGATCCTGCTGCAGGTGGCACGGGAGGCCGGCCTTGAAGTCCGGGAAGAAGCCATTACGGAAAAGAGACTGGCGCAGGCGGACGAGATCTGGCTGACCAGTTCCACCAAGGAAGCACTGCCGGTGGTGGTGCTCAACGGTGAGCCGGTGGGAACGGGCATACCCGGACCGATCTGGCAGCGCTTGCGCCAGGCCTTTCACGCCGCACGTGAACAATGGATGGAGCAGAACCATGAGTGAAGAAAACAAGGCGCCTGAGCAAACCGCCGAACAGGAAGGCGGTCTGACCTTCCCCTGCGACCTGGTGGTCAAAGCCATGGGCAACAACCGGGAAGGCTTTGTCGGCGAGATTTTCGACATCTGCAAGCAGCACATGCCGGAACTGCAGGAAGGCGACATGCAGGTGAAGCACTCCAGCGGCGGCAAGTTCACCTCCGTCAATGTCAAGGTGAACGCCAAAAGCCGTGAACAGCTGGAAAAGCTCTACAAGGACCTCAACGATCACCCCGACGTGCACATGACCCTGTGAACCTGCTGGTCCGCCCGCTCGGCCTGCAGCCCTACGGGGACATCTGGCAGGCCATGCGCTACTTTACCGACCGACGCACGCCGCAGACACCGGATGAACTGTGGCTGGTGGAGCACCCGCCCGTCTTCACTCAGGGACTCAACGGCGACCCGGCTCACCTGCTGGCGCCCGGCTCCATTCCCGTAGTGCAGACCGACCGGGGCGGCCAGGTCACCTATCATGGCCCCGGACAACTCATTCTCTACCCGCTGCTGGACCTGAAGCGCAACGGCCTGACGGTCCGCGCACTGGTGCACGGGCTGGAGCAGAGCGTCATCAATCTGCTGAAAGGATATGGCATTGAGGCCGTGGCCCGACCGGATGCACCCGGGGTCTACGTGGCAGGCGCCAAGATCGCCTCACTGGGTCTGAAGGTGCGCCGTGGCTGCAGCTACCACGGCATCGCTCTGAATGTGGACATGGATCTGTCGCCGTTCGAGCGCATCAATCCCTGCGGGCTGCAGTCACAACCCATGACCCAGCTGAAGGCGCTTGTAGCCCCGCTGCCGGATCGTGACCTGCTTGCTCACCAGTGGGTGGACGGGCTGTGCCGCACGCTGGGCCTGCCCCCCGCCCACTGGATGACAGACGACGCCGAGCCTACTTGACCCGCTTAAGCTGCACCACCTTGCGCTCACCCTGGCGGGCAGCCTCCCCCTGCCCAGCCTCAGCAGGCGGAGCCTGCTCAGCTTCCGGCTCGGGACGCGGCTCCGGCGGAAAGGGCATGCCCTGCCCGGTTTCGCGCGCAAAGATGGCCAGCACGGCCTCCGGCGGGAAGCTCACCTGCCGCTCCCGCCCCTGAAAACGGGCCATGAAGCGAATGCGCTCGTTACCCAGCTCCAGTCGGTGTGTGGCAGCGGGACTGATGTTGAGCACGATGACCCCATCCTGCACATACTCCCGCGGCACCTCCACGCCGGGCCACTCGGCATCCACCTGCACATGAGGCGTCCAGCCGTTGTCCACGATCCAGTCATAGAGCGCGCGGATGAAATAGGGCTTCTGGGAGATCATCAGAGAATGTCCCGCATGTCCAGCTCGTCATCGGTGAGGCTGTTCTTGAATTCCGGGCGGCTGAGCAGACGCTCCCCGTAGTCCATTACCGGCTTGGCGGAACGGGGCAGCTCGATGCCCAGATACTGCAGGCGCCAGAAAATGGGCGCCATGCTCAGATCCAGCAGGGTGAACTCGTCACTGAGGAAATAGGGCTTTTCCGATACGATCGGAATCAGCTGGATCAGCCGCTCGAACAGCTGCTTGCGCGCATCCGTGACGGCTTTCTTGTCCTTGCCGGCAGAAATGGTGCGCACCAGCGGATACCATTCGGTCTCAATCAATCGCAGCTGCTGGCGGATGATCGCCTTCTGGATGGGATCAATGGGCATCATGGGCGGATGGGGAAAGCGCTCGTCCAGATATTCCAGAATCACCTGGGCGTCATGCAGCACCAGATCCCGGTCCACCAGTGTAGGAATGGTGCCATAGGGGTTGAGTTCGTACAGATCTTCCGGCACGTCATCAGCGGAGACCGGCACCACTTCCATGGGCACCTCTTTCTCAACGCCCAGGAAGCGGATGCGATGGGAATTGGGGTCTGCCGGATCGGAAAAGAGGGTAATGACGGCGCGTTTCGCCAGGGGAATATCAGTCATGGCCTTCCTCCATCACGTTTCGGTTCCGTTATTGTACCCCCCCTGTCAAGCCCCCTCGGCGACCACGAATGCCAGCGCGAGAGTGTCCGTGTCGCTGAGCGACACATGCCAGCGGACGATGCCCAGCCTCCGGGCCCGTTCAGCACTCTGGCCGGACAGGGCCACCTGTGGTGCGCCAAGGGCGTCGTTGAGCACCTGAATGTCCCGCAGGCGCAGACCGTCGCGCAGACCCGTGCCCAGGGCCTTGAGCACCGCTTCCTTGGCCGCCCAGCGCTTGGCCAGAAAGGCGTCACAGCAGCCACGTGCCCGCCATGCCGCCTGCTCCGTCTCCCCCAGAATGCGCAGGGCAAAACGGGGCTGACGTGCCTGTACGCAGGCCACACGGTCAATCTCCACCATGTCCGTGCCGATGCCGACGATCATGCGCCCTCCCAATGCAAAGCGCCACGCATCTGCGTGGCGCCCATTACCTTGCGGACATGCTGCCGATGGTCAGTCCTTGGGCAACTCCAGCGGTGTCCTGAGCCGCAACGCATGGATATGGCCATGGCCGCACTTGACCTCAATGCTGTGCAGTCCGGCGTCATCCTCTTCCACAGCCACCTGCTGCGGCTTGTCAATGTTGTGCATCACCTTGCCGTTGTCCAGCTCCACGGTCAGCAGATCGCTTTTCGGGTCATAGCTGATGCCGGTCATGGGCACCCACTCGCCCTCGATCTGATCACCGATGTCCAGCCCGGCCACCTCAATCTCCACCATGAAGGTGGGCATGATGGATGAAAGGTGATCGAAATAGTGCTGCCAGTCCTGCCTGTCAATGATACGGGTTGTCATCGCTTGCCTCCTTTTGCGTGAAAAATGCCGTTTCACCCCTGTTCATGTGGTTTTTTTCCCGGCTTTCAAGGGCGGCCTGCGCGGCATCCCGCAAAAATGGGGGAGGCCCCGTCCTACAGGCGCTCGATGCCCCCCATGTACGGTCGCAGCGCATCCGGCACGGTGATGCTGCCATCGGCGTTCTGGTAGTTCTCTACGATGGCCACCAGCGTGCGCCCCACCGCCAGACCGGAGCCGTTGAGGGTGTGCACCAGCTGCGGGCGACCGTCAGCATCGCGGAAGCGGGCCTTCATGCGGCGCGCCTGAAAGTCCTCGAAATTGGAACAGGAAGAGATCTCCCGATAAGCCTGCTGCCCCGGCAGCCACACCTCCAGATCATAGGTCTTGGCGGCGGAAAAGCCCAGGTCACCCGTGCACAGGCTGACGACCCGGTAGGGCAGTTCCAGCTT
>JALVTA010000008.1 GCA_027036095.1 Thiotrichales bacterium
GGCGTAGGCCATGGCTGCCTTGAGCCGGGGCTCGATGGTCCGTTGCTGCCAGTGATCATGCAGCAGCCGGTCACAGCGTTGTTGCCAAGGTATCAGCAGGTTCATGGGCGTGCTCCGGGAAAGCGCTCATTTTAAGCGAGCCCGGGTGACATGATGAAGGAGATGAACAGGCCGCCTGTGGCGGCCTGTCGGATGGAGCCCGAACGGTTACAGCCAGCGCAATGCGGCGCCAGCGCCCAGTGCGAGCGTGATGGTCAGAATCACTGCCAGCGGGTTGCGCCAGCGGTTCAGGCGTTCCGATCGGCGGCTGAGCCATCGAGTGATGACAGTGGCCGGCCAGATCATGAAAAACAGCAGGGCGCTGGCGAAAACCAGAGCAAGAATGCCGTCAAGCATGGTCAGGATTCCTCCGGCGGCCGGTGCTGCAGCTTCCGCTTTTCCTGCAGGTAGATCCACACCATGGGGACAAGGATGATCAGGTGCAGGGTGATGGTCAGTGTCAGTGGTCCCTGGTTGAGCCAGGCGAAAATATTGTCACAGCTGACGTCGGTGCATTTCTGAATGATCATGGTTTTGTTCTCCCTTGTTCATGCCGCGGCAGGAGCCGGCTCCATTTCATGCTGGCGTTCTTCGTGCTGTCGGTTGCCAATGGTCAGCAGGTCGACAAACAGCAGCACAAAGCCGATGAAGGTAACTACACCCATGGCGAGGCGCCAGCCCTGTGCCTGCACATACCAGGGCAGGTTCTGGGCGGTGAAGTAGGCTTGCCAGCCGCCCCCCAGCTCGGCGCGTTCCACCAGTGTCTGCTCGTAGCCCATGATGGTCAGCGCAACGGTCATGCCCATGATGCCGAATACCAGCAGGGCAATGGACCATTTGCTCAGGGCGGTCATGCGCATGATGCGGATGCCCGCAGCGCCCTGAATGGCCAGGTACATCATGGCGATGAGAATGGCGGCGTAGGCACCGAAAAAGGCCAGATGACCGTGGGCGGCGGTGAACTGGGTGCCGTGAGTATAGATGTTGACCTGTGGCAGAGTGTGGAAAAAGCCCCAGATGCCGGCGCCGAGGAAGTTGCCGAAGGCGTTGATGCTCACCCAGGCCATTGCCGGTGCGTTGCGGATGGCCGAGCGGTTTTCCAGCGCTTGGGTGCGGCCCTGTTCCTTGCCCCAGTCATACAGAACATGGACGAACATGGCCACCAGAGGCACCGGCTCCAGCGAACTGAACAGGGCGCCGATCTCCCACCAGTACTCCGGAGTGCCGATCCAGAAATAGTGATGTCCCAGACCGAGGATACCGGAGCCGAACAGCATCAGTACCTCAATCCACAGCCACATTTCCACGATCCGGCGTTTGGCGCCGACAATTTTTATCAGTGCCCAGGCGGCGATGGCGCCGACGAACACCTCCCATGTGGCTTCCACCCACAGGTGGATGACCCACCACCAGTAGTACTGGTCCATTGAGATGTTGTCGGTGTAGAACATGCCGGCCAGATAGAGGCCGGCCAGTGCCAGCAGATCGGCCACCAGAACGGTCATGATGCCGGTCTTGCGCTCGGCTTTCAGGTAGGCGCCGAGCACGTTGTAGTAGAACACCAGTACCACCGCCACAATGCCGATGTCGGCCCAGCGGGGGGCCTCAATGTATTCCCGACCTTCGGTGATCAGCCAGATGGTGCTGTCCTTACCGGGGCCCACCTGCACGAACAGATAGACCAGCACCACCACGGCGACCGCCAGCGTAAGTATCCAGAAGACCAGCTCACCCAGCTTCAGGCCGGCAGCCTCGTGGCCGGTTTCATCCGGCAGCAGGTAGTAGACCGAGCCGATCATGGCGTAGAGCATCCACACCACCATGGCGTTGATGTGCACCATGCGATTGATGCTAAAGTCGAGCAGGTTGAACAGGAAATCAGGCCAGAGGAACTGAATGGCCGCCAGCAGGCCGAACAGCAGCTGGGCACCAAACAGCACCAGTGCCACGGCGAAATACTTCATGGCCAGCCGCTTGGTGGGCGACTCAAAGGCCGGGTGTGCGAGCAGTTTACTTAGCATAGGTCACCTCCCCCTGATGCGGCTTGGAGAAATTGCGTGGAAAACCGTTGGTATCAATGGCGCTCATGTGCTTGAGAAAGGCTACGATGGCCACCGCTTCGTCCCGTGTGATGCCCAGATTGGGCATCCGGCGGGTATGGGTGGCATATTTGGGCGGATCCATCAGGAACTTGGCCATGGCTTCCTCGGTGGAGTGGGTACGGGTGAGCGTCTGCATCAGACCGCCCTTCTGCCAGGCCGGGTCCAGCCACGCCTTGGTCAGATCCGGTGCATAGTAGGCACCATTACCCAGCAGGGTATGGCAATCCATGCAGTTTTTAGCCTGCACAGTTACTTTGCCCTTGTGCAACAGTGCCCGGGCGTCTTCCGGTGACCAGATCTTGCCGAAAAACGGCTGTTCTTCTCCTATGACAGGCACTTCATGACCCCGCTTTCGGCTCATCTTGTATTCAATGGCATGGTTGATCACCGTTGGGGCGGGCACGCGGCGCACCTTGCCCGTTTTCAGATCTTCATCCGACCCCATCTGGATCTGGCTCATGGTGTCAAAGGTGAGAAAGATGAGCAGAATGGCGGAGAAGCCCGTCACCCAGGCAGCGGACCGCCGCCAGAAAGATGTGCTGCTCCAGACGCTGGGATCATGCTGACTCATGGGATTCCTCCTCGTGGTGACGTTTTTCGGACTGGTCGATCAGCTGGAAATAGAGGTGGGGCACGAACAGGTAGGCGATCATGGTGATGGCCAGCACCTTGTAGGTGAAGGCATTGGCCTGAATGAGCTCGCTCAGCGCATACAGACACCACGCCTGCGCCCCCCACATGACATAACCCAAGGGAAGGGTGAGGTTGCGGTAGAACCCCATCTTGCCGGCGGTGATCAGTGCGGCATAGAGCGCACCGAACACCAGTACGAAACTGGCATAGAGAAAGATGGGCAGAAATTGATCGGGCTGAATGGTCGGCCAGGCGATATAGGTCATTGATTGATACCTCCAGTGCGAAACTAGCACTGCAGGTAGCGGGCAGGCTTGATCCAGGTCAAGAAGTGCGCAGTTGAGCGCAAAATTTGAACGGGGTATAAAAAACCGCGGCAAAAGCCGCGGTTTCATAAAGGGAGGTAATGATGCAGCTGGTTTACAGCTCGTCAGCGTGCTTGGCCAGGTAGTCGGCAACCCCTTCGGGTGTGGCCTTCATGCCTTCCTTGCCCTTCTGCCAGCCGGCGGGACACACTTCACCATGCTGCTCGAAGAACTGCAGCGCCTCCACCATGCGGATGGTTTCATCCACATTGCGACCCAGCGGCAGGTCGTTGATCACTTCGTGACGCACGATGCCTTCACGGTCGATCAGGAAGGTGGCGCGCAGCGCCACGTTTTCGGGATGACGCACGCCGTAGGCGTCCATGATGTTGCCGCCCACATCGGCCACCAGCGGGAAGCGCACCGGGCCCAGACCGCCTTCGTTGACCGGGGTGTTGCGGTAGGCGTTGTGGGTGAACTGGGAGTCGATGGAGATGCCCACCACCTTGGTGTTCAGTTCCTTGAAGCGGTCAATGCGGTGGTCGAACGCCAGAATCTCGGACGGGCACACGAAGGTGAAGTCCAGCGGATAGAAGAAGACGACGCCGTAGGAGCCGTCCAGATACTCGCGCAGGTTGAAGTTTTCGACGATGGTGCCGTCTTCCAGCACGGCAGCGGCCGTAAAGTCAGGGGCCGGTTTGGTGACCAGAACACTCATGGTTGCTTCTCCTTTTCAGGGTTGAGGATGGCAACAGTTTAGTCAAATCGGAATGCATCATCAATGCATGAATGATTGGTAATTTCAATCGTGAGAGTCGGTCATGCCGGTCATCAGCGCCGGCCGTTGCCGCCGGCCTCAAGCAGGGCGCGGTCCAGCAGTGCCGTAGGCAGCAGACGTTTGAGCCATGCGAACAGGTGGGTAGGCAGGGTGACCGGGTAGCGCGCACGGGGTCGGCGGCTTTCCAGTGATCGCAGCAGGGCGCGGGTGACCGCTTCCGGGCCGAGGGTGAAGGGAGCGGCGGGGCCTTCCTTCTTCAGGCGCTGGATCATGGCCTCGTACTGGGCATGGTGGGCGCTTTGGGCCGGGTCGATCCAGCGGCGGAAGGCGGCGTAGGCGTTCTCGCGGAAGCGGGAGGTGATGGGGCCCGGTTCGATCAGTACCACATCAATGGGGGTGTTCCACAGCTCCAGCCGCAGGGTGTCCGCAAGCCCTTCCAGAGCGAACTTTGACGCATTGTAGGCGCCGCGGTAGGCCATGGCGGCGAAGCCCAGCACGGAACTGTTGTAGACGATGCGTCCACCCTTGCCGTGTTCCCTCAGGTGAGCGATGAAGCGGTTGGTCAGCGCCTGGGTGCCGAAGACGTTGGTCTCGAACTGGGCACGCAGAGCATCGCGGGACAGGTCTTCCACCGCACCGGGCAGGCCGAAGGCGCCATTGTTGAACAGGCCGCGCAGCTGACCGGTTTCGCTCAGATCAATGGCCACCTGCAGGCCGGTATCAATGCTGGCGGAATCGTCCAGATCCAGCTGTACGCACTTGATGCCCTCCTGCTGCAGGGCGGTGATGTCTTCCGCCTTGCGCACGCTGGCGATCACGTCATACCCCATCTGCGACAGTGCCAGCGCCGCATGGCGCCCGATACCGCTGGAGCAGCCGGTGATCAGCACTGAATCCGGCGGCAGAACGGGGTCGCTGCGGCGCATCACAGCACCTCCGCCGCCCACTGGGCGAGGCGGGAGCGTTCGCCCTTCTGCAAAGTCACATGCCCGCTGTGGTTCCAGCGCTTGGCCCGATCCACCACATAGGTCAGGCCACTGGTGGTTTCGGTCAGATAGGGGGTGTCGATCTGCGCCAGATTGCCCAGACAGACCATTTTGGTGCCGGGGCCTGCGCGGGTGATGAGGGTTTTCATCTGCTTGGGCGTGAGGTTCTGGGCTTCGTCAATGATGACGAACTTGTTGACGAACGTGCGCCCGCGCATGAAGTTCATGGACTTGATCTTGATGCGTTCATGCAGCAGGTCCTGAGTCGCCTGCCGCTGCCAGGCGTTCTGGCCTTTGGTGGTGGTGCCGGTGAGCACTTCCAGGTTGTCCAGCAGGGCACCCATCCACGGGGTCATCTTTTCCTCTTCCGTGCCGGGCAGGAAGCCGATGTCCTCGGCGATGGGGATGGTCGCGCGGGTCATGATGATTTCTGCGTAGCGATTTTCCTCCAGCGTCTGCTCCAGCGCGGCGGCCAGCGTCAGCAGCGTCTTGCCGGTGCCTGCCTGACCCACCAGGGTGACAAAGTCGATCTCCGGGTCCATGAGGTGGTTGAGGGCCATGTTCTGCTCAGGGTTGCGGGCGTGGATGCCCCACACCGCCTGCTCGGTGTAGTCGCGCGGATATTCCAGCGTGACCGTCCTGTCCTCCACCTGCCGCACGATGGCGGTAAAGCCGGCTTCGTTGGTGCTGACGAGGAATTCGTTGGGATACCAGTCCGGTTTTTCGTCCAGGGTCAGCCGGTAGAAGGTGCGCCCGTCCTCCTGCCACGAGGTCATGCGGTCGGCGTGCTCTTCGTAGAAGTGTTCAGGCAGCTGCGTCCAGCCGGTGTAGAGCAGGTCAGTGTCCTCCAGCACCCGGTCGTTGTAGTAGTCCTCCGAGTGCAGACCCACCGCGGCGGCCTTGATGCGCATGTTGATGTCCTTGGTGACGAGCGTCACGTCCCGGTTGGGGAAGCGGTGCTTGAGGGCCAGCCCCGATTCGATGATGTGGGTATCCGCCTTGTGGCCGCTCAGACCGCCGACGCCATCGTGCGTTACGGGAGGCTCGGTTTCGAAGAACAGTTTCCCCAGACGCTGGCCCTGATGATCATGGGGCAGGGGGCCGGTGTATTTGCTCAGCGGAATGCCGTGCTGAATCTCCTCGAAGGATTCGCCGCTGATGAGCACATCAAGAATGCGGTTGGCCTCACGGGCGTTGCGCGCGACTTCCGAGACGCCCTTCTTGTGGTTGTCCAGCTCCTCGAGCACGGTCATGGGCAGGAAGATGTCGTGCTCATCGAAGTTGAACAATGCCATGGGGTCATGGATGAGCACGTTGGTGTCGAGAATGAAGATGCGTTTGGGGCTGTGGCGTTTCATGCGGTTTTTCCCGGTGATGATGGGGGTGGACTATTGTCCGGCGAGTTCTCGCAGTGTCTCCAGCACGGCTTCCACGTGCCCGGGCACGCGCACCTTGCGCCATTCATGGCGCAGGATGCCTTCCGGGTCGATCAGGAAGGTACTGCGTTCGATGCCCATATACTCCCGGCCGTAATTCTTTTTGAGTTTGATCACGTCAAACAGCCGGCACAGAGTCTCGTCCGGGTCGGAGATCAGCTCGAACGGAAAACCGTATTTTTCCTTGAAACGTTCGTGGGACTTCAGGCTGTCGCGCGAGCAGCCGTAGATGTCACAGTTCAGGGCCTGAAAGTCGGCGTAATGATCGCGAAAGCCTTCTCCTTCCTTCGTACAGCCCGGTGTGTTGTCTTTCGGGTAGAAATAGAGCACGGTCCAGTGGCCGAGCAGGTCTTCCCGGGTAAGCGTACCTTTTTCACCGGTGACGGCTGCGGAGAAAGGCGGAATGGGTTGGCCGATTTCAACCATGAGAACGCTCCTGTCGAGGGTGTTTTCCGTCATTGTGCGTCTGTGCCGGAGTCCCTGCAAGGGCATGCTCGAAAAAAGGGCGTCTCCCTTGCCTGCCTGTCGGGGCAGGGTTAAGATTACGGTCTTCGAGAAACAGCCCGGGAGAAAGTGCGTGTTCAAAGGCAGTCTGGTCGCTCTCGTGACCCCCATGCAGGCGGATGAAAGCGTCGATTACGCTGCGCTGGAGCGCCTGATCGAATTCCACATCGAGCAGGGCACCGACGGTATTGTCAGCGTCGGTACCACGGGCGAGTCCGCTACGCTGGATCATCAGGAACACTGCGATGTGATGCGCTTTACCGTGGATAAGGTGGCCGGACGCGTTCCCGTGATTGCCGGCACCGGCTCCAATTCGACCCGCGAGGCCATTGAGCTGACCCGATGCGCCAGGGAAATGGGGGCCGATGCGGCCCTGCTGGTAGCGCCCTATTACAACAAACCGACCCAGGAAGGGCTGTATCAGCACTACAGGGCCGTGGCCGAGGCCGTGGCCCTGCCGCAGATTCTCTACAACGTGCCCGGACGCACCGCGTGTGACATTCTTCCAGAAACCGTCGGACGGTTGGCGCAGATTCCCAACATCATCGGTATCAAGGAAGCTACTGGCGACCTGTCCCGCGTGCCGGAAATCCTGCGTCGCGTGGAGAGCGACTTCATGCTCTACACCGGCGATGACGGCACGGCCATCGATTTCATTCTCGCCGGTGGGCACGGGGGTATTTCCGTCACGGCCAATGTGGCGCCGAAGGCGGTGCATGAGGCCTACATGGCGGCGCTGGACGGCAACGAGCTGGTGGCCCGGGAGATTGACGCCACGCTGCGTGATCTGCATGGCGCGCTGTTTGTGGAATCCAATCCCATCCCGGTCAAGTGGGCGCTGCATGAGATGGGACTGATCGGCGAGGCGATCCGGCTGCCGCTGACGCCGTTGAGCCGGGAGCACCATGCTGCCGTACGTGCCGCCATGGAAAAGGCGGGCGTGCTATGACGAAAATCAGACTGCGTCCGGTTGCGCTGGCTCTGCTGGCCGGCGGCCTGCTGTCGCTGGGCGGCTGCAGTTCCTTCTCCAAGGCGTTCAACTGGGGAGACAGCATCTGGGGGGGCAAGAATTACCGTGCCCAGGAGGAGCGCCTGGCCGAATCTCTGGAGGTGCCGCCCACGCTGGTGCGCCCGCAGCAGCAGGACAGCCTGGGGCTGCTCAGCAGCAAAGAGGCAGGCATGCTGCAGGACGGGCGTCTCAAAAGTGATGTGGCGCAGCTGAGCAGGTCGGACATTCCCGCCTATCACGCCAAGGGGGTGGCGGTGAAGGCGACCCTGTGCGAGCGCTGGCTGGCACTGGACGACGTAGATGCCGATACCGTCTGGCAGGGTGTGCAGAAATTCCTCAAGACCCTCGGTTACCCCATCAGCGAAGCCAACCGGGCCACCGGCATCATCCGTACCGGTTATGTGGCGCGCAAGGAAATCGTGCCGCTGGAGGATGTCAGTCCACTGACTCGTCTGTTCAATTCGTGGCGTCCGGAGACGGCGGAGGGCGCACTGGACCGTTTCGTAGTCCATGTGACCGTCGATGGCAGCACACACAGGGCGCAGATCCGCTTCCATCATCATCAGGTCTTCCAGACGGACGATGGCGATATCACCGTCTCGCGTGTGCGGCCCTATGACCCCGTCAAGGAGCTGGAGATGCTCTATCAGGCGGCCATCTTCTTCGGTGCTGCCAAGGAGCAGGCGCTCAAGCAGGTTGAGGTGAGCGCCCATACGGTCGAGATCGTGCAGGGGCGCGAGCTGGACGGTCTGGTGCTGCATGCGCCCATGAGCGAAGCCTGGGCCTATCTGCAGTCGATGGTCTGGCGCGTGGACTGGAAGGTTGAGAAAGTGGTGGCTGAGCGCCACGAGATGGTGCTCGACATCGGTCGCATGGAGCGAGAGCAGAAGAAAGGCTTCTGGAACAGTCTAGCGTTCTGGCGCAGCAGTGACCTGCCCGAAAAGGTCATTCTGCGCCTGAAGGCGACTGACAAATCGAATGAGACACTGCTGACGGTGCATGCGCCGGAGGGCGCCTCACCGTTGAACGCGGAGGACCGCCGCAGGCTGTTTGCCAAACTGGGGCTGCTGGGGCAGTAGGCTGGCAGCCAGCTTTTTCGTGATCGAGATCAAGCCCTTCAACGGGCTTGATTTGTTTGAAAGGAGTGCAGAATGCAGGTGATCTGGGGTGAGGCGGCATTGACGGACTTCCGCCGCCGCAAGCTGCAGGAGAAGCTGGCGCAGGTCAGCGGCATCACGGGCGTGGAGGCCCACCATGTCTATTTCGTGGACAACCCGCCCCATGAGGATCGGGGTCAGGCGGTGCTGCACCAGCTGCTCAACGGGCAGGCGCAGCCCTTGCCGGAGCCGGAAGCGGTGCATCTGATCGTCATTCCCCGTTTCGGCACCATCTCGCCCTGGGCCAGCAAGGCGACCGACATTGCCCATACCTGCGGTCTGACCGGCATCGCCCGTATCGAGCGAGGCATCGCCTGGCGCTTTGAAGGCGACTGGACACGGGAGGCCGTGGCGCCGTACATCCACGACCGCATGATGCAGGCGCTCATTGAGAACGTCCACGACGCCGAACAGCTGTTCGAAGTGCACGAGCCCCGTCCGCTGGAAACGGTCGATGTGCTCAATGGCGGGCGTCAGGCGCTGGAGGCGGCCAATGCACTGATGGGGCTGGCTCTGAGCGAGGATGAGATCGACTATCTGCTGGACAACTACCTGTCGCTGGGGCGTAACCCCACTGATGCCGAGCTGATGATGTTCGCTCAGGCCAATTCGGAGCACTGCCGTCACAAGATTTTCAATGCCCGCTGGACCATCGACGGGGAGGAGAAACCGCACACGCTGTTCGGCATGATCCGCAACACCTATCAGAATCACCGCGAAGGCATTCTGTCGGCCTATTCGGACAATGCCGCGGTGCTGGAGGGCTTCGAGGCCGCCCGTTTCTTTCCCCATCCGGACGATCGTATCTACCGCACCAGCAGAGAGCCGGTGCATATCCAGATCAAGGTGGAGACCCACAACCATCCCACCGCCATCTCGCCCTGGCCGGGGGCAGCGACCGGCTCCGGCGGGGAGATCCGTGACGAGGGAGCGACCGGACGCGGCGCCAAGCCCAAGGCAGGTCTGACCGGTTTTACCGTCTCCAACCTGCACATTCCCGGTCTGCGTCAGCCGTGGGAGCATGACTATGGCAAGCCTGCGCGCATCGCCTCGGCGCTGGAGATCATGCTCGACGGTCCGCTGGGGGCGGCAGCCTACAACAACGAGTTCGGCCGTCCGGCCATCTGCGGCTACTTCCGCACCTACGAGGTGCCCTTCATGACCCATGAAGGGGAGGAGATGCGCGGCTATCACAAGCCGGTGATGCTGGCCGGTGGCCTGGGCAACATCCGTGCGCAGCATGTGCACAAGGACACCATTCCCGCCGGTGCCAAGCTGGTGGTGCTGGGCGGTCCGGCCATGCTGATCGGCCTGGGGGGCGGCGCAGCCTCATCCGTAGACAGCGGTGCCGGCAGTGAGTCGCTGGATTTCGCCTCCGTGCAGCGGGACAACCCGGAGATGGAACGTCGGGCCCAGGAGGTGATCGACCGCTGCTGCTGGCTGGGCGAGGATAACCCCATCGCGTCCATCCATGATGTGGGCGCGGGCGGCCTGTCCAATGCCTTTCCGGAGCTGGTCAATGATGCCGGCAAGGGCGGGGTTTTCGAGCTGCGCGACATCCCCTGTGACGAGCCGGGCATGTCGCCGATGGAAATCTGGTGCAACGAGTCCCAGGAGCGCTATGTCATCGCCCTCTATCCGGACAGGGTGGATGCTTTCATCGAGATCTGCGAACGGGAGCGCTGTCCATGGGCCATTGTGGGCGAGGCGACGACAGATCAGCGCCTGAAGGTGCATGATCGCTATTTCGACAACAATCCGGTGGACCTGCCTCTCAATGTGCTGCTGGGCAAGCCGCCGCGCATGCACCGGAATGTGACTTCCCGGAATCTGCCACAGGCAGGCTTCGAGAGCGAGATCCTGCCGCTGGGCGAGGTGGCCGAGCGTCTGCTGCAGCTGCCCACCATCGCCGACAAGACTTTCCTGATTACCATCGGTGACCGCACCATCACCGGCATGGTGGCGCGGGATCAGATGGTGGGACCATGGCAGGTGCCGGTGGCAGACTGTGGTGTGACCCTCACCGACTACGAACATTACACCGGCGAGGCCATGAGCATGGGCGAGCGCCCGGCGGTGGCGCTGGTCAATCCCAAGGCGTCCGCACGCCTGGCCATTGCCGAGGCCATTACCAATATCGCCGCCGCCCGCATCGGCAGGTTGAGCGACATCAAGCTTTCCGCCAACTGGATGGCGGCCGCCGGGCATCCGGGCGAGGATGCCAAACTGTATGAGGCTGTGGAGGCGGTGGGCATGGAGCTGTGTCCGGCGCTGGATCTGACCGTTCCGGTAGGCAAGGATTCCCTCTCCATGCGGACCGTATGGGAGGAAAACGGTGAGCAGAAAGCCGTCACCGCACCGGTGACGCTGGTCATCTCCGCCTTCGCACCCGTGCAGGATGCACGGCGTACGCTGACGCCGCAGCTGCGCACGGACCGGGGCGAGAGCCAGCTGCTGCTGATCGACCTTGGGCGGGGGCAGCACCGCCTGGGCGGTAGCTGTCTGGCACAGGTCTACAGTCAGGTGGGCGATGTTACCGCCGATCTGGACAGGCCGGAAGACCTCAAGGGGCTGTTTGATGCCGTTCAGGTGCTCAATGACGCCGATCTGATCTGGGCCTACCATGACCGCTCCGACGGCGGCCTGCTGGTAACACTGGCGGAGATGGCCTTCGCCGGTCGCTGCGGCTTCGACATTGAGCTGTCACCGCTGGGCAACCGTCCTGTCGCCGCTCTGTGCGCCGAAGAGCCGGGTGCCGTACTGCAGGTGCCGGCCGACCGCATCAAGGAGGTGGAGGCGGTGCTGCACGACCATGGACTGGCCGAATGCAGCCACTGGCTGGGCAGCGTGCGCGAGGATGCGCGACTGGTCTTCCGCCTCGACGGACAGATCTGGCATGAGGCGGACCGGCGAGACTGGTACCGCCTGTGGACGCGTACCACCTTCGCCATGCAGAAGTTGCGTGACAATGCCGAAGTGGTGGAGCAGGCCGAAGCCCTGCTGGATGCCCCCGATGAGGTCAGCGCCCTGATGGCGCGTCCCGGCTTCGATATCGAAGAGAACGTGGCCGCGCCCTACATCAACATGGGCGCCCGGCCGAAGGTGGCCATCCTGCGCGAGCAGGGGGTCAACGGCCAGCAGGAAATGGCCGCCGCCTTCACCCTGGCCGGTTTCGATGCGGTGGACGTGCATATGGAAGATGTGCTGCGTGACGGGCTGCGCTTCGATGACTTCAAGGGGCTGGTGGCCTGCGGCGGCTTCTCCTATGGCGATGTGCTGGGTGCCGGCCGAGGCTGGGCCAGCTCCATTCTGCACAATGCGCAGGCGCGGGAGACGTTCGAGCGGTTCTTCCACCGCGAAGACACCTTTGCGCTGGGCGTGTGCAACGGCTGTCAGATGCTCTCCAATCTCAAGGAGCTGATTCCGGGCGCGGAGCACTGGCCGCGTTTCGTGCGCAATGCCTCCGAACAGTTCGAGGCGCGCCTGTCGCTGGTGGAGGTGACCGACTCGCCCTCCATCCTGCTGGACGGCATGGCCGGCTCCATCATTCCGGTGGCGGTTGCCCACGGCGAGGGACGGGTGCAGTTCTCCAGTGAGGCGGATGCCGGGGCGGCTGCGCTGGCGCTGCGCTATGTGGACGGAACCGGCATGCCCACGGAGACCTATCCGCTCAATCCCAACGGTTCCGCCGGCGGCATGACCGGATTTACCACCACCGACGGGCGGGTGACCATCATGATGCCGCACCCGGAACGGGTCTTCCGCGCCGTGCAGCACAGCTGGAAGCCGGATCACTGGCAGGAGCGGGCGCCGTGGCGTCGTCTGTTTGAAAACGCGCGCCGCTGGGTGGGATGAGTCCTTGTGTTTATGGTGATATAAGAAAAAATGATTAACCTGATGCGGGCAGGTGATTAGACACGCCTGCGCGCAGTGGGTATGATTTACAGGATTGATATCGGATTTACCCTTAACTACATCATCGAAGGAGCCCTCAATGTCTCTGAACCGTCGTGAATTCATGCATGTGATGGGAATCGCCGCGGCTGCCGGCATGCTGCCGGGTGCCGCCAAGGCCATGTCCGGCAAGGGAGGCCAGGCCTCTCTGGACAGCATGGAAGCGGTCTACAACCTGCCCATGAAGGGCAAGGTGCGCATCCTGCACATCACCGACACGCATGCTCAGCTCAAGCCCATCTACTTCCGTGAGCCCAACGTGAACCTGGGTGTGGGCGAGTGGGAAGGCAAGCTGCCGCACGTGGTGGGCCATCACTTTCTCAAGCGACTGGGCATCAAGGAGGGCACGCCGCTGGCACACGCCTTTACCTTCCTGAATTTCCAGGAAGCGGCTGAACTGTATGGCAAGGTGGGCGGCTTCGCGCATCTGAAGACACTGCTGGACCGTCTGCGCGAGCAGGCCGGCGGCAAGCAGAACACCATCACCATGGACGGCGGTGACCTGTGGCATGGCTCCGCGACGGCACTGTGGACCCGCGGTCAGGACATGGTCGAGGCGTCCAACCTGCTGGGGCTGGATGTCATGACCGGCCACTGGGAGTTCACCTATCACGAGGATGAAGTGCTGCGCAACATCAGCAAGTTCAAAGGTGAGTTCCTGGCTCAGAACATCCGTATCAAGGAAGACGCACTGTTCGGTGACGAGTATCCGGAGATGGCGCAGAAGTACGGCGTCGGCCTCTACAGCGAAGACGAGGCCCGTCCATTCAAGCCCTACACCGTCAAGGTTGTCAATGGTGAGCGCATCGCCATCATCGGTCAGGCGTTCCCGCGTACCGCCAACGCCAACCCGCGCGCCAACTTCCCCGACTGGTCCTTCGGTCTGCGCGAAGACGAGCTGCGTGATCTGGTGGCCCAGATCCAGGAGAAGGAGAAGCCGGCGGCGATCATCATGATCTCCCACAACGGTATGGACGTTGACCACAAGATGGCCAGCCGCGTGCCGGGCATCGACGCCATCTTCGGCGGCCACACCCACGACGGTATTCCCACCACCATCAACGTCAAGCGTCCGGACGGCGGCATCTGCTATGTCACCAACGCCGGCTCCCAGGGCAAGTTCGTCGGTGTGATGGATCTGGACATCAAGAACGGCAAGCTGATGGGCGTGGACTACCACCTGCTGCCCGTATTTGCCAACATCCTGCCGGCGGACAAGGAGGTGGAAGCCTTCCTGAC
>JALVTA010000009.1 GCA_027036095.1 Thiotrichales bacterium
CCAGCTCGACCATCTGCCGCCGAAACTCCGGCGGATACGGTTTTCTCGTCTTGCCCATTTCCAGACACCTCCTCTCAAATCATCAGGTGTCCACGAAAACGGGTCAACTCCAGGACTGATGGTTGACGGCCAGCTTGATGCCGCGCAGGGGGAAGTCGCCCCATTTGAACGGCATGACCACGAACGCCTCCGGCTCGTAGTTGGTCTCCCGGAAGGGTGCTGAACTGCTGTAGATCTGCCAGTGGGACTGCTGGGTGTAGCCCACCAGCCAGGTTTCCTTCAGACCGAGGGCGTTGTAGAGCAGGGGTTTCATCAGGCTGATCTGGAACTTGGCCTCTTTGTCGCTGCGGCCGGGGCGGGCGCGGGTATCCAGCGTCCAGGGCAGAAAGTAGTTGGCCTTGTAGGGGTAGAGGCCGAATTCGTGTCCCAGCAGCTGGCGCACGTTTTGGCGGGTGTCGATGTCGTCGCTCACATCTACCAGTGAGGTCATGGTCGTGGCCAGCTGCAGGGAAGGCTCCACCACGGTCGGTCCCGTATCTTCCGTTGCAGTTTCTGCCGGGGCGGCCGGTTGAGGCGGGATGGCGGGTGTCTCCAGCTGTGACAGCAGCAGCGCCGCCGTCTCGCTGCCGGCCTGGCGCGCCTTCTCCAGCCAGGCACGTGCTTCGGTGGAGTTGATGGCCAGCCCGTGCAGGCCGTGCTGCCACGCCACCGCCAGTGCCAGCATGGCGTCCACCTCGCCCTGTTGCGCCCGCAGCTGCTGGCGCTTCACCCAGTCATCGGCCAGAGCGGGGAGCAGGGTCATCAGCAGGATGAGGGTCAGCATGGTGCGTGTCAGCATGGTGTGTCTCCGGTGGCATGGGCTCCGGCAATTTTTGCACAAAAGGGTTGATTCGCCATAAAATGCGCTTATATTAATCATCACGAATCATAAATAGGGAGTGATGCAGACATGAGCCTCAAGGGCATCTTTCTTTTCGTGCTGACCAACATCGCAGTCATCGCGGTGGCCTCCATCACGCTCAGCCTGCTGGGTGTGTCCGGCTATGTGGGTCAGTATGGTCTGGATCTGGGCAACTTGCTGGCGTTTGCCGCCGTGTTCGGCTTTGCCGGTTCGCTGGTATCGCTGTTCCTGTCCAAGTGGATGGCGCTGCAGATGACCGGCGCGCAGGTGATCGATCCGCAGCATCCCCGTTCCCAGGCCGAGGCCTGGCTGGTGCAGACCGTGCACCGTCTGGCCGACAAGGCGGGCATCGGTCATCCTGATGTGGCCATCTATCCTGACCCGGCGCCCAATGCCTTCGCCACCGGCTGGAACCGCAACAATGCGCTGGTTGCCGTCTCCACCGGCCTGCTGGAGAACATGACGCAGGAGGAAGTGGAGGCGGTGCTGGCCCATGAGGTGGCCCACATCGCCAACGGCGACATGATCACCATGGCGCTGCTGCAGGGTGTGGTCAACACCTTCGTCATCTTCTTCGCGCGCATTGCCGGCTACTTCGTGGACCGGGTGATCTTCCGCAATGAGGATGACGCGCCGGGCATCGGCTTCTATATCGCCAGCTTCATCTTTGAAATTCTGTTCGGCATTCTGGCCAGCACCATTGTCATGTGGTACAGCCGCAAGCGCGAATTCCGTGCGGACGCAGGCGGCGCCTATCTGGCCGGTCGCGACAAGATGATCGCTGCGCTCAGGCGTCTGATGAGCATCCACGAGCCGGCCCATCTGCCGGAGCAGCTGGCCGCCTTCGGTATCAACGAGTCCGCCGGCGAGAAGCTGATGGCGCTGTTCGCCAGCCACCCGCCGCTGGAAAAGCGCATCGAATATCTGATGAGCGCCGACGAGCGTCAGCTGAAGCTGGGCCTCGGTCTGGCCTGATGGGTCGATCAATCGTCGGCAACTAAGGAAAAGCCCCGCAACTGCGGGGTTTTTTTGTGACTATACGCCTCTCATGCTATGCTGTTATACGTGTCTTACAGGAGGGAAAAACATGTTGGCCGTACGGTTGCCGCCGGATCTGGAGCGGCGGTTGAATGAACTGGCGCAGAAGACGGGCCGAACCAAATCATACTATGCCCGGGCAGCGCTTGAGAGTTATCTTGAGGACCTAGAAGATGCCTATCTTGCGGATGAGGCGCTTAAACGCATGCGGCATGGTGAGGCTGAAGTCATGAGTGAAGAGGACTTCTGGCGTGCCGTGGACGATTGAGTTTTCGTCTGATGTCGTCAGGCAGATGAAACGCTTGGATCCACAGGTGCGCCAGCGCATTCGCTGTTTTATCGAAACACGCCTGAAACCTGCGGATGATCCCCGGTTGCTTGGAAAGGCCTTGCAGGGCAATCTTGGGGGATACTGGCGCTGGAGAGTTGGAAATTACAGACTGGTTGGCACTATTGAGCGAAACCGGATGATCATTCTGATTGTGCGTGTGGCGCATCGGAAGGATGTGTATTGAAAAGGATGTGTATTGAAAAAGCCCCGCAACTGCGGGGCTTTTTTGTGGGGGTGGATTTTATTTTCCGAGCAGAAACAGCAATAGCGCCTTCTGGGCGTGGAGGCGGTTTTCCGCCTCGTCCCAGACGACCGACTGCGGGCCGTCGATCACCTCGGCGGTGACTTCCTCACCCCGGTGGGCCGGCAGGCAGTGCATGAACAGCGCGTCCGGCTTTGCCTGGGCCATGACTTCGGCATTGACCTGGAAGGGCATGAATTTTTCCATGCGGGCAGCCTGTTCGTCCTCCTGCCCCATGCTGGCCCACACATCGGTGACGACCAGATCGGCGTCCTGTGCCGCGGCTTTCGCATCCCGCAACAGGGTGACGCGGTCACCCGCCTGTTCGAGCAGGTCGGCGCGGGGCTCGAAGCCTTCCGGGCAGGCGATGCGCAGCTGGAAGTCATACTGCATGGCGGCGTTGATGTAACTGTTGCACATGTTGTTGCCGTCGCCGATCCAGGCTACCGTCTTGCCCTGCATGGGGCCACGATGCTCATACCAGGTCTGCATGTCCGCCAGCAGTTGGCAGGGGTGGAAGTCGTCGGTCAGGGCGTTGATCACCGGTGCCTCGCTGTAGTGGGCGAAGGTTTCCACCACGTCATGGCCAAAAGTGCGGATCATGATGGCATCGGCCATGCGGGATATGACACGGGCGCTGTCCTCGACGGGCTCGCCGCGGCCCAGCTGGGTGTCACG
>JALVTA010000010.1 GCA_027036095.1 Thiotrichales bacterium
GTGGTCACCAAAGGCGTGCCCGACGGCTACCCGGACGACCCCGAACTGGTGTGCAAGCGCTGAGACGCGTCCGCCGTTTCCGATTCTGCCGGCGCGGCTGAAGCCTCTGCTGCACCGCCTTACGCTTTGCGTCCGTTCCCGTCCGCGCAGTCCCGTCCACAGCAGTCGGGCACCGGATCCTCGCCCGGCGTGGCGCCCGGGTGGCATCGGCTGATGCGCCGGATGGCCAACCAGCCGCCACAGAAGAGGCCATGCCTTTTCAGCGCCTCCACCGTGTAGGCAGAACAGGTGGGGTAAAAACAGCAGCGCGGCCCCATCAGCGGGCTGATCAGCTTCTGATACAGCCACACCAGCCCGATGACCGGCCAGGCCAGCACACGGCCGACCCGCTTGGCTACAATGGGGGCAGTTCTGTCATCATTCGAGGAAGCCATGTCCACCATTCTCATCCGCAATGCCACCGTGGTCAACGAAGGCCGCATCTTTCCCGCCGACGTGTTCATCGCGCATGGCCGCATCGAGCAGATCGCCCCCCAGATCGACCGGGCCGCCGACCGGGAGATCGACGCCACCGGCCTGCACCTGCTGCCGGGCTTCATCGACGATCAGGTGCACTTCCGCGAGCCGGGGCTGACGCATAAGGCGGACATCGCCTCCGAGTCCCGCGCCGCACTGGCCGGCGGCACCACCACCTACATGGAAATGCCCAACGTCAACCCGCCCACGGTAACGCTGGAGGCACTGGAAGCCAAGCACGAACGCGCTGCAGAGACCAGCTGGGTCAATTACAGCTTCTACCTGGGCGCCACCAACGACAACGTGGAAGAGGTCAAGCGCCTCGACCCCGACCAGGCCTGCGGCGTGAAGATCTTCATGGGCAGCTCCACCGGCAACATGCTGGTGGACCGGGACGAGGCCCTGCGGCAGATCTTCCTCAACAGCCCCGTGCTCATCGCCACCCACTGCGAAGACACCCCCATGATTCAGGCTCGCGAGGCCGAATACCGGGAAAAATACGGCGATGCAGTACCCTTCTCCGCCCATGCGGAAATCCGCTGCCGCGAGGCCTGCTACAAATCCTCCAGCCACGCGGTGGAACTGGCGAAAGAGACCGGCGCGCAACTGCACATCCTGCACATCACCACCGCTGAAGAGCTGGAGCTTTTCCTGCCCGGCCCGGTGAGCGGCAAGCAGATCACTGCCGAAGCCTGCGTGCACCACCTGTGGTTCTGCGACGAGGACTACGCCGACAAGGGCAGCCTGATCAAGTGCAATCCGGCGGTCAAGACCTGCGCCGACCGTGATGCCATCCGCCAGGCGGTCATCGACGGGCGCATCGACGTGATCGCCACCGACCACGCCCCGCACACGCTGGAAGAAAAGAACCAATCCTACTTCAACGCGCCGTCCGGCCTGCCACAGGTGCAGCGCAGCCTGCAAGCCCTGCTGGACCTCTACCATCAGGGCGTCTTTCCACTGGAACTGATCGTGGAAAAGACCAGCCACGCCGTGGCGGAGCGCTTCCAGATCAGAGAGCGGGGCTACATCCGCGAGGGCTGGTGGGCCGATCTGGTGCTGGTGGACCTCAACCGCCCGGACACCGACACCCGCAAAGCCGCCCTCTACAAATGCGGCTGGTCACCGTGGGAAGGCCACACCTTCCAGAGCACCATCATGGGCACCCTGGTCAACGGCCAGCTCAAATACTGGCAGGGCAAATTTGCCCCCTTCACCCCCGGCATGCGGCTAGCGTTTAGCCGTTAAATTAACCGTCATAAAAAGGAAAGCCTCTATGATTATAGAACCAAACATGGACATTAATATCGCCATTAAAGAGCTTATCAAAAACGGAGTAGTAGCGATTGAGGGAATGTAACCCTCCCCTAAAATAGGACCATGGCCAACTGGAGATTCTTCGATAATTGGGAAACAACGGAAAGGAGAATCTCCCATGCGCAAATCACGCTTCAGCGAACAGAAAATCGTCCGCATTCTCAAGGAAGTGGAAGCAGGCAGAACCGTACGGGACGTCTGTCGGGAATACGGCATAGCCGAGAGCACCTACTACACCTGGAAAGCCAAGTATGGTGGCATGAGCGTGTCCGACATCCAGCGCCTCAAAGTCCTGGAAGAAGAGAACAGACGACTCAAACAGATGTACGCCGATCTCAGCCTGGAAAACACCGCCCTGAAGGACGTCATCGCAAAAAAGCTCTGAAGCCGGCAGAGAAGCGAGAACTGGTTGATCACCTGCGCCACGAACATGACCTGAGCTTACGCCGCAGCTGCCAGGCTGTGGGACTGTCTCGCAGCGTGTATGGCTACCGGAGCAAGCGGCCACAGAACGATCAACCGATCATCGATGCCCTGCTGGCACTGGCGGAAAAGTACCCGAAGTATGGCTTCCACAAACTCTATACCCTGCTGCACAGACAGGGGCACCGCTGGAACCACAAACGGGTCTGGCGGATTTACTGCGAACTGAAGCTGAACATCCGGCGTAAAGGCAAAAAACGTCTGCCCAGCCGGAATCCACAACCCTTGAGCGTGCCGGAAGCCATCAACCAGAGCTGGTCGATCGACTTCATGAGCGATGCCCTGTGGAATGGCAGACGCTTCAGAACATTCAATGTCATTGACGACTACAACCGGGAGGGATTGGAAATTGAAATCGACCTGAGCCTGCCAGCCCAAAGAGTTGTGCGAGTGCTGGAACGAATCAGCGAGCGTCGGGGCTATCCTAGGCAAATCCGACTGGACAATGGTCCGGAGATGGTATCCGCCACCCTGGCTGAATGGGCAGATGAGCATGGGATCACCCTTGAGTTCATCAAGCCGGGAAAACCGACTCAGAACAGCTTTGTGGAACGGTTCAACAGAACCTACCGGGAGGAAGTGCTGGACAGCTACATCTTTGAAAGCCTGAATCAGGTTCGGGAGATGACGGCTGACTGGCTGAGGGAATACAACGAAGAACGCCCCCATGAGTCATTGGGGGATGTGCCGCCAGTTGAGTATCGGCAGATGGGTTTGGCTGAATCTCCAGTTTAGGGTGGTACTAAAAAGGGGAGGTTTACACGGTGGCTGGCGCTGGAACGGAGACATGCCGAGCGAGGCATCCGCCTGACGAAGGAGCAGATTGCTTTCATCGAGAAGCAGAATCCCTGTTTCCGGGAGCGCCATGTAG
>JALVTA010000011.1 GCA_027036095.1 Thiotrichales bacterium
TCTCGCGCACGCTGTCGAGGTCCACCACCTCGCCGGTGGCCAGCGACAGCTTGAGGCTGGCCCCACCCGGCTCGACCGCCACACTGGTAACCCGCGTCGGCACAATGGTGGTCACGCTCTGAATCTCGCCGTTGGCGTCCGTGCCATAGGCGGTCAGCTTGTAGGTGCCTGCGGGTACCGGGTTGCCGCTTTCGTCCGTGCCGTCCCATTCGGCCAGCCTGTCTGCATTAAGCGCGCCAACCGCAATCTCCTTCACCGGGCCGTTGCCGTCACTGATGACGAGTTTGACATCCTTGAGCGGCTGGTCACTTGTGAGACGGATCTGCGGGTGCCTGCCCGTCTCATAGTCCATCTCCTGCGCCGCCACTTTGACAGACTTGCCGATCAGGCCGGCCGCCTGCATGGTCTGCAGGTTGGCAAAGCCCTGCACCATGTTCTGGACCGACCTGTTGAGCTTGAGCATGGCTTCCAGCTGGTTGAAACCGGTCAGGTCGGTGATCATGTCCTTGGGATCCATCGGATCGGTCGGATCCTGATTCTGCAGCTGCGTGGTCAAAAGGCGCATGAAGTCCGCCTGCCCCAAACCTAGGTCGCGCGCCTGCGGCTTGCCCGGCGCATTGAGCGCCGCCAGCAGTTCATCAGGATTCAGCCCCGCATTCGGTTGAGGCACGGTGGTGGTGGCGCGGTTGAAGGTGCTTACCTGGTTGAGCACGGCCATGTTCTACCTCCTTACTTGCCCAGCTGCAGTGTGCGCAGCAATAGTTGCTTGGAGGTATTCATCACCTCCACGTTGGTCTGATAGGTGCGCGAAGCTGACAGCATGTCCGCCATCTCCTCCACCACGTTCACATTCGGGCGAAAGATGTAGCCGTCCTTGTTGGCCATGGGATGGTGGGGTGCGTACTCCATCTTGGGGGGTGCCTTGGAAGTGGCAATCTCCCTGATGCGCACCCCGCCCACCGGCTCGCCAGTCGCTTCATCAAGAATGGTCTGAAACACCGGCTTCTTGGCCCTGTAGACCTCATTGGCGTTGGAGCTGACCGAGTCAACATTGGCCAGATTGGACGCCGTGGTATTCAGACGGATGGTCTGAGCGTGCAGACCGGTGGCCGAAATGTCGAGAATATGAAAGAACCCCATGGTTCAACCTCCTTATTCACCGCCCCGCAACGCCTTGCGGATGCCCTTGATCTTGCCGTTGAGAAAATCGAGCGTTGCCTGATACTGCAGCGCGTTCTCCATGAACTGGGCCTTCTCGATGTGGGTTTCCACCGTGTTGCCATCCAATGACGGCTGGGTGGGCATGCGGTACTTGATCAGGTCATCATCGAAGGCCGGCTCCCCAAAAGCCTCGATGTGACGCGGGTTGGTGCGAGTCAGTTCCGGCCGGAATGCCCTGGGGGCCGCCTGGCCTTCTGCGGCCTGCTTCAGTGCCGTGCGCCAGTCAATATCGCGCGCCTTGTAGTTGGGCGTGTCCGCGTTGGCCAGGTTCGATGCCAGCAGCTGCGCCCGCTGCGCACGAATCTTCAGAGCCTGTGCATAAATGCCGAAAATGTCTGTCATCGTCTCGTCACCTGAAGTCATCTCACCCCACACCAAGCAACCTCGGTGCCAATCTGACAAAAACTGCTAAAGTCGGCAAAAAGTTGCCGCTATCGGCAGCAGGCGGCAAAACTTTAGGAAAAATTTCCGTCGCAGTGGCGCGGCCAGGCCGGCATCCGGCAAAATTGGGGGAGGCCCCGTCTTCCAGCGCCCAGAAACTAAAAAACCCGCATCTGCAGCGGGTTGAGAAAGAGGTCGTGGAAAAATAACAGCCGAACAGGACTTACCAGCTGCGCACCAAGTCGCCCTCCTCGATGCGCCGCTTTTCCGCCACGATTTCCGCCACGGCAAAACGGTCCTGCAACCGCACCACCCGGATGAAGCCCGCCGGCACCTGATCGGTCCCCAGCGATCGGCTGCCTGAGCGCACCGTCGGTGCCAGCCGGTGATACACCGCCAGCTGATCGCCCTCTTTCAGGCCACTCTCCGGGGTGGCGAAGAAGAGAATGTGCGTCGCGCCCTCCGCATCCTGACGCCGCTCCAGCACCTGCGCTTCAAACGGGGCACACTGCAGGGTCTTCATCACCCTTTCCGTCTCGGCCACCACCTGCTCCAGCATCGCCCGGCCGGTGGGGGTGTGCATGAAAGCGGCGCCACCGAAAGGCTTGTCCCGCCCTATGGTCGCCGCCCCCTCCACAAGACGGCGCAACAAATCCTGGCTGGTAATACGAGCATGATTCAGGTCAACGAGGAAATACTCCACCGCCAGACTGCGGCGGTTGGGTGACAGATCGGTGGCATAGCTGCGTCGCACCTCTTCCAGCATCTCGTCCACCACCGGGTGAATATGGCTGGCCGGTACCCGCTGGGCACCGGCATCACGAATGACGGTGAGCAGAAGATACTGGGCACCGGTCTCCTCGCGCACTTCCGTTAGCAGTGCAGGAGAGAGCGCGGGCGCCAAATGCTGCGGGCGCATCAGTGACGGCGGAATGTCAAACGGAACCACATTGCGGTAGCCGTGCTGCTCGAAGGCGCGCAACAGCATGCGTCGCCAGCCCTGCGCCAGATCGCGGATGTCCCGCACCTGATCCGGATGATCTACCAGCACGGTGCCGACAGCTACCCGCGGCTGAAAGCCACCGGCCAGAGGCGTGCCGCACCGGTTGCTCACCGGTTCCAGACAGGCACGCAGGCGCACCTTGTAGAGATGCGCATCACGATCGGGGGTTTCTTCCAGAATGGTGAAGTATTTCACTGCGGCAGCGGAGCGCACATTGAAAGTGCTGCCCTCCAGCCGGTAATCACGCACCCTGTCCTGACTGCGCACCTGCACCTGACAGCGCATGACCGCATTGCGCAGCCCGTCACGCAAGGCCATCTGACGGGCCCAGGCCGTATTCCTGTCCTCCAGCGGGGCCTGGCCGGTTACCTCCACGCAGCCGTCCGCTGCCTGGGGGCAGAAATTGCCCGCCCACAGCGGCCACGGCAGCAGCAGACTCAGCCCCAGCCAGAATGCGCGCATATCAACCTTCCGCGGCGGCGTGCGCCATTTCCATCTCTTCCAGCCGCTCCAGCACCAGCTGAGCCAGCTCGTCGGAGTGCCACTTGGACAGGAAACGATTGGCGCCCACTTTGGAGGTCATGTGCTCGTTGAAGCCGCCGCTGAGCGAGCTGTTCAGCACGATGAACAGGTCCTTGAGCCGCTCGTCCTCGCGGATCTTGCGTGTGAGCGTATAGCCGTCCATCTCCGGCATCTCGATGTCGGAAATGACCATCAGCACCCGCTTCGGCACAGGCGGTGCCATGCCGTCCTCGGCATCCTTGGCCCATTTCTGCAGCAGATCGTAGGCCTTGCGACCGTTGTCCACGATCTTGTAGTTGATGCCCAGCCCCTCGAAGATGCTGCGCAGCTGCTGACGGGCCACGGCCGAATCGTCTGCTGCCAGAATGAAGTAATTGCCCGCCGCCTGGCCGATCTTCTCCTTTGCCAGCTGGATGGTCTCCTTGGTGACCACATCCTTGATGCCGGACACTTCCGCCAGCACCTTTTCCACGTCCAGAATCTCGATGATCTGGTCTTCAAAGCGGGTTACGGCGGTGAGATAGGCCACATGTGCCAGCGTATCCGGCGGCGGCATGATGTCTTCCCAGCGCAGGTGGACAATGCGGTCCACCTCCCGTACCAGAAAGCCCTGAATGGCCGAATTGAACTCAGTGACGATGGTCAGGCTTTCCGGCAGCTTTTCCGGCTCGATGGGCGTCAGCTCCAGCGCCTTGGCCAGATCGATAATCGGCATGGTCTGACCGCGGATGTCCGCCACGCCCACAATACGCTCATCAGACCGTGGAACCGGTGCAATCGGCGGTGTCTGAATCACCTCGCGCACCTTGAACACGTTGATGCCATAGAGCTGAGGACCGTCCAGACGGAACAGCAGCAGCTCCATGCGGTTCATGCCCGCCAAGGAGGTGCGGCGGTCAACACTTTTGAGAAAGTCGGACATAACGGCTTACCTTATCCTACAATTCCGGGTTAATCATAGCGTATCCCATGGCCCATGTTCCCACGCCTGCTTTTCCTTCTTCTTGCAAGCGTCGCAGCACCCCTTCACGCCGCCGGGCCATGGCAGCCCATGGAACCGATCTATGCGACCGCTGTGGAACGGGTCAAGCAAAATGTCGGCCAAAAACTGATCAACCCGAAAATTTCCGTGCACAAACTGGGCCGACGCACCCGTCTGCCCCGCTGCACCAGGCCGTTAGAATATGCGTTGCTGCAAGGCCATCGCCAACCCTTCGGTCGCATGACGGTGCAGGTGCGTTGCCCCAATCCCCGCTGGAAGCTTTTCCTGACCGTCACCGTCAGCGGCCAGACACCAGTGGTGGTCTCCAGTCACCTCATACCCCGCCATACGCTCATCAGCACCGATGCGTTACGTCGCCAGCTGGTGGACGCCAGCCGTCGTCCCAGAGGCGCCCTATCCCGCATCGCGGATGCCGCAGGCATGCGCGCGGCGCGCGCCATTCCGCCCGAAACCGTCATCACGGCACGCATGTTGCTGCCCCCTTACTGGGTGTTCGAACGCAAACCTGTCACTCTGTTGACACGTATCGGCGCGCTGGAGGTACGTACACGGGGTATCGCGCTCAAAAACGGGGTGGAAGGCGCGCAGGTTCCGGTACGCAACGCCCGCTCCGGTAAGGTGGTGCGCGGCGTGGTCATCGCACCGAATACGGTGCTGGTGCCGTGACTGAAAAAAATCGGGCTTTTTGCTAAAGTTTTCCTGAAGCGGTCGATAAAGCCTGTGAATACATAGACACAGACTACAGACACACAAGCGAAACAAGGCCAGAAAAATGGACATCAAACACATCAATGCTCTTAACGGACGACTCCAGACGGACACCGGCCGCAAGGTTGACGAGCGGTTGCGTTCCGACGCTGCTGCAGGTGACGGCGCCCGTGTCGACGAAGCCCGTCAGGATGTGACCGTGGGCAAGAGCGTGGCCCAGCTGGCTGCCCTGCTGGAGCAGGTGGACAGCATGCCTGTCACGCGCGAAGAGAAGATCGCCCGTATCAAACAGGCCATTGATGACGGCACCTATCAGGTGGACAGTGAATCTGTCGCCCGCAAACTGCTGCAGACGGAAGTGCTCTTCAGTAAACTGTGACGCATGAGCGCGTCACCTCTTCATCTTCCACTGTTTGAACGCATCGAACAACTGCTCCCGTTGCTGGAGCAGTTTTTGTATCTGCTGCAGGAAGAAAAGAACCTGCTCAGCGCCCATCCACTGGATACCGACGCACTCAACGGCCTGACGGAACGCAAAGAGCAACTGCTTGACCAGCTGACACCGCTGAGCGAGGCGCTGAAGGAAGCCCTGCCAGAGGAAACCACGTCACTCACCGCACTGCTGAAGGAGCTTGAAGGCACCCCACAGACTGACAGGCTGCGGCGGTTCATTTCTCTGAGCGAACAGGCGGAAGCCTTGCATCTGGAAAATGGCGCCACGCTGATGCGCCTGGCGCAACTTAACGAAGGTGTGCTGAGGCTACTGCTGGGACGGCAGGAAGACGCCCCCACCTATGGACCGGCAAACAGAAGCAGCGGCCATCGCAGCGGCGGCAATAAACTGGGCAAGGCCTGACACACCTCGTGTCGGATGCAGAGTGTGAGCAAAAGACCAGTAAGGAAAAATCCTGCCCGCTTAACCCGTCCGGCAGAACCCTGACCAACTGAAAACCTACCAGAGCTGCACGCCCTGCTGCTGCCACAGCTGCACCTGCTGCTGAAAGGCCGGCGGCCCCCAGGCATAGACCAGCTGATCCTTCTGCAGCTGTCCGTTCTCTTCAATGCACTCGGTCCAGATGAGCGGGCGGCCATGCTGCTCAGCGAACTGCTGCAGCCAGCGCAGCGCCCGGGGCGGAATGCGCTTGCCCACCGGCAGCGCCACGTCCACAGGCAATCCCTGCCACTGCAACTGATTGAACAGCACCATCACCCTGGCCTTGTCCGGCTTCATCCATTCCGGCAGCGGGGAGTCGGGCAACAGCCAGCCGCAGACGAAACGGCGGCAGGGAAATTCGGGGCGGTTGTCATAGTCGGCGCAACCGGAACCGGTACTGTAGGGGCACGGATGGCCCGGCCACGCCTCATAGCCGGGTACATCAATGCGCACCCAGCCATCACAACAAGCGGTGCAGCCATCACACTGACGCGTCTGCGCCTTGCGCCTCTTTCTGCCCATCAGTGCTCCCGCGTGGCCACGAACTCAAGCTCCGGCCAGCGCTCTTCCATCAATTGCAGATTGACCCGCGAAGGCGCCAGATAGACCAGATGGTCGCCCGCATCGTAGGCCACATGCTCCTGGACTTTGGCCTTGAAACGCTCAATCTCCTTTTCCGGGCCGATGACCCAGCGGGCGGTATGCACACTCACAGGCTCGAAGTCGCAGCTGACGTTGTATTCATCCTTGAGCCGCTGTGCCACCACCTCGAACTGCAGCACACCCACCGCACCCAGAATGAGGTCATTGTTGATCACCGGACGGAATAGCTGTGTGGCCCCCTCCTCCGACAACTGCTGCAGCCCCTTCTGCAAGGCTTTCATCTTCATGGGGTCCTTCAGACGGGCACGACGGAACAGCTCCGGCGCGAAGTTGGGAATGCCGGTGAACTTGAGCGGCTCGCCCTGGGTGAAGGTATCCCCGATCTGAATGGTGCCGTGATTGTGCAGGCCGATGATGTCGCCGGCCACAGCCTCCTCCGCCTGCTCTCGGGCATTGGCCAGGAAAGTCAGTGCCTTGGAGATCTTCACATCCTTGCCGATACGCACATGGCGCAGGCTCATGCCCTTGCGGAAGCGCCCGGAGACGATGCGCATGAAGGCGATGCGATCCCGGTGCTTGGGATCCATATTGGCCTGAATCTTGAACACGAATCCGGTGAGCTTCTCCTCATCCGGACAGACGGTGCGTTCCTTCGCCTCGCGGCACTGGGGCGGCGGGGCGTGCACGGCAAAGGCGTCCAGCAGTTCCTGCAGACCGAAGTTATTGATGGCCGAACCGAAGAACACCGGGGTCAATCGACCCGCCAGAAAGGCGGTCTTGTCAAAGGCATGGCTGGCACCACGCACCAGCTCGATCTCCTCGCGCAACTCCTCGGCCTGATCGCCCAGCACCTCATCAAGGCGCGGGTTGTCCAGTCCTTCGATCAGCTCACCCTCGGCGGCTGTGTCGTTCTCCACCTGCTCGAACAGACGCACGGTATCGTTGTAGAGGTGATAAATACCGCGGAAACGTTTGCCCATGCCAATGGGCCAAGTCACGGGCGCACACTGGATGTCGAGCACCTCCTCCACCTCATCCAGCAGGTCGATGGGCCCGCGTCCCTCCCGGTCCAGCTTGTTGATGAAGGTGAGAATGGGCGTGTCCCGCAGGCGGCACACGTCCATCAGTTTGATGGTGCGCTCCTCCACACCCTTGGCGCAGTCGATCACCATCAGCGCCGAATCCACCGCCGTGAGCGTGCGGTAGGTGTCTTCGGAAAAGTCCTCATGCCCCGGTGTGTCCAGCAGGTTGATGATCACATCCCGATAGGGAAACTGCATCACCGACGAGGTGACCGAGATACCCCGCTCCTGCTCCATCTGCATCCAGTCGGAGGTGGCATGCCGGGCCGCCTTACGCCCCTTGACGGCGCCGGCCAGCTGAATGGCGCCACCGTAGAGCAGCAGCTTCTCGGTGACGGTGGTCTTGCCCGCATCCGGGTGGGAAATGATGGCGAAGGTGCGCCGCCGCTGAATGGCTTCCTGCAGTTGGCTCATGGTACCCTCAGGACTTTGCCTGCTGACGGCGGGCTTCGGCCTCCAGGAAAGCCTGCTGCATTTCCCGCTCCAAGGCTTCGCGGTCCACCTCATCCTTGGGCGGTGGAGTCAGGTCTTCCTTGGACACGCCCAGCATCAGCGCCAGCGCCGAAGCGATGTAGATGGAGGAATAGGTGCCCACGCCGATGCCCACCAGCAGCGCCAAGGCGAAGTTGTGAATGATCTCCCCGCCGAGGAAGAACAGGGCGAAGACCACCAGCAAGGTGGTCAGGGAGGTCATGATGGTGCGCGAGAGGGTCTGATTGATGGAGATGTTCATCACCTCCTCAGGCGTCTTGTCGCGCAGCAGGCGGAAATTCTCCCGGATGCGGTCGAACACCACGATGGTATCGTTGAGGGAGTAACCGATGACCGCCAGCACCGCCGCCAGCACGGTCAGATCGAACTGGGCCTGTGTCCAGGCGAACACGCCGAGGGTGATGATCACATCGTGCACCAGTGCGGCGATGGAACCCAGCGCAAAACGGAACTCGAAGCGGAAGGCCACATAGATGAGAATGCCGACAAGTGCATAGAGCACCGCCAGCGCGCCATCCTCGGTCAGCTCATCCCCCACCTGCGGGCCCACATACTCCACCCGGCGCAGCTCCACTTTCGGGTTTTGCTGCCGCAGCAGCTCCAGCACCCGGTTGCTGATCATGGCGGAGGTCATGCCCTCGCGCGGCTGGATGCGGATGAGCACGTCAGTGGCGGAACCGAAATGCTGCACGATTGCCTTGTCAAAACCGCCCTGACGCAGCGTATCGCGCACCTGGGCCAGCTCCACCGGCTCTGGATACGCCACCTCGATCACCGTGCCACCGGTAAAGTCGATGCCCAGATTGAAGCCGCGCACCGCCATGCCCACGAGCGACAACACGATCAGCGTCAGAGAGAGAGTCAGCGCGACCTTGCGCTGCTTCATGAAGTCGATCTGTTTCTCACCCAGATTGAAAATGTTCATGCCGTGTTCCTCAGATGGACAGTGTTTCGACACGCTTGCCGCCATAGAGCCAGTTGACGATGCCGCGGGTCACCATGATGGCGGTGAACATGGAGGTGACGATACCGATCGACAGCGTCACCGCAAAGCCCTTGATGGGACCCGTGCCGAAGCTGAACAGCACGATGGCCGCCAGCAATGTGGTGATGTTGGCATCCGCGATGGTCATGAAGGCCTTCTCGTAGCCCGCATGGATGGCCGCCTGCACCGACTGACCGGCACGCAGCTCCTCCTTGATGCGCTCATAGATGAGTACGTTGGCATCCACCGCCATGCCCACCGTCAGCACGATACCGGCAATACCCGGCAGGGTCAGTGTGGCCTGCAGCAAGGAAAGCACCGCCACCATGATGATCAGGTTGAGCGTCAGCGCCACATTGGCGATCATGCCGAACATCTTGTAGCGCCAGATCATGAACAGCAGCACCAGCACGAAGCCCACCACCACAGACATGAAGCCCTGATTGATGTTGTCCTGACCGAGACTCGGACCGATGGTGCGTTCTTCCACAATTTCCATGGGGGCAGCCAGCGCACCGGCACGCAGCAGCAGCGCCAGATTCTGGGCCTCCTCACTGGAATCCAGTCCGGTGATCTGGAAGCGGTTGGCGAACTGGTCACGAATCACCGCAGCGTTGATCACATCACGGGTAACGCTGCGCTTCTTGACCTTCTTGCCATTTTTCTCGACGGTCTCGACCTTGTGTTCGATATAGACCACTGCCATGCGATGGCCAACATTCTTCTTGGTGGTGGCCAGCATCTTGCGCCCGCCGGCGGCGTCCAGCGTCACCGAAACCATGGGGGTGCCGGAACGCTGTTCAATACCACTCTGAGCATTGATGACATTTTCACCGCTGACAATGACGCGGTTCTTCAGCAGAATGGGGCGACCGTCTCGGAAGTGATACAGGCGGGAGCCCGGTGGGACGCGGCCTGTGCGCGCCGCCTGCTCGGGATCATGTTCCTCATCCACCAGACGGAATTCCAGCGTGGCGGTCGCGCCAAGGATTTCCTTGGCGCGGGCGGTGTCCTGCACGCCCGGCAGCTGCACCACGATGCGCCGCTCACCCTGCTGCTGCACAATGGGCTCGGCCACGCCCAGTTCGTTGATGCGGTTGCGCAGGGTGGTGATATTCTGCTTGAGCGCATACTGTTTGGTCTGCTTGAGCGTCTGCGGACTGAGATGGAACACCAGATGGTTGGCGTCCGATGCCTTCTCATCCAGCACCAGGTCGCGCCCATACTGCTTCATGATCAGCGCCTTCACCTGCTCGGCGTCCTCCGCCTTGCGCAGACCGATGATCAGGCGGTCCTTCTCATCCTTGATGCTGCCATAGCGGATGCGGTGCTCCCGCAGCAAGCTACGCACATCCTCCGCATAGCGGGCATAGGCCTTGGCGATGGCCGCATCCATGTCTACATCCAGCAGGAAGTGCACCCCGCCGCGCAGATCCAGCCCCAGATACATGGGCTTGGCGCCGATGGCCGCCAGCCATCTGGGGGTAGCCGGCGCCAGGTTGAGCGCCACCACCGCCTTGCGGCCCATAAGCTCGCGGATGACCGCCTTGGCCTTGAGCTGGTCTTCAGTATTGTCGAAACGCAGCAGCAGCTGCCGCCCGTCAAACTCCACCGACTTGGGCGCAAGGCCTGCCTTTTTCAGCGCCTGCTCAATGGTCTGCACCGTGCTCTGATCGAACTTGACCATCTTGGCCGGTGAGACCTGCACCGCCGGGTCCTCTCCATACAGGTTGGGCAGTGCGTAGAGCGTGCTCAGCAGGATGATGATGCCCATCAGGGCGTATTTCCAGGCGGGATAGCGATTGACAACCGTCTGACTGCGCGTCTGAAACATGATGCTCTCTTTCTGCTGTAGAAACGGAAAAAGGGGCGCAAGGCCCCTTTTCTGTCAGTAAAAAGGGCTTACTCTGTCGCCCGACCGGACAGTGTGCCTTTGGGAAGCAGGCGAGCCACGTTCTGCCGCTCCACCTTCACCACCACACCGTCGGCCACTTCCAGATCGACGAAATTCTCATCCAGATCACGAATCTTGCCTACGATGCCGCCATAGGTGGACACTTCATCTCCTTTCTTGAGAGATTCCACCAGCTGCTTGTGTTCCTTGACCTTTTTCTGCTGCGGGCGGATCAGCAGGAAATAGAAGATGACAAACAGGATCAGCAGCGGGATCAGGCCTTCCCAGCCACCGCCCTGAGGTTGTGCGGCCGCGCCTTCGGCCCACGCATTGGCAATGAACAGATTCATTCGTTTCGCTCCTGATAGAGATTCAAATCTCCGCTATTGTGGCACAAAGCCCCCACTTAATCCAGCGGCGGCACCGCCTCGCCCCGGGCGGTGTAGAAGTCCTCCACGAAGCGCTCGAAACGGCCTGCGGCGATGGCTTCGCGCATTTCGCGCATCAGCGTCTGGTAGTAGTGCAGGTTGTGCAGCGTGTTGAGCCACGCGCCGAGAATCTCGCCACAACGATCCAGATGGTGCAGATAGGCACGGGAGTAATTGCGGCAGGTGTAGCAGTCGCAGGTGGGATCAACCGGCTCGGTGCTGCGCTTGTGCACCGCGTTGCGGATCTTGACCACCCCGCTGCGGGTGAAGAGAAAGCCGTTGCGGGCGTTGCGGGTCGGGATGACGCAGTCGAACATGTCGATGCCGCGGCGCACCGCCTCCACCAGATCCTCCGGCTTGCCCACGCCCATAAGATAGCGGGGGCGCTCGGCAGGCAGCTCGGGCTCGGTGAAATCAAGCACACGCATCATCTCTTCCTTCGGCTCTCCTACCGACAGACCGCCGATGGCATAGCCGTCGAAGCCGATTTGCTGCAGTGCCTCGGCAGAGCGTTTGCGCAGGTCTTCATACATGCCCCCCTGCACGATGCCGAACAGCGCCGCCGGGTTGTCGCCATGAGCGCGCTTGCTGCGTTCGGCCCAGCGCAGCGACAGCTCCATGGACAGCCGTGCGGTCTCGTGATCCGCCGGATAGGGCGTGCACTCGTCAAAGATCATCACGATGTCCGAGCCCAACTCGCGCTGGATCTGCATGGATTCTTCCGGGCCCATGAAGATCTTCTCGCCATTGACCGGGCTGCGGAAGGTGACCCCTTCCTCGCGGATCTTGCGCATCTGGCCCAGACTGTACACCTGAAAGCCGCCGGAATCGGTCAGAATCGGTCCGTCCCAGTGCATGAAGTCATGCAGATCGCCATGCAGGCGAATGATCTCCGTGCCCGGGCGCAGCGCCAGATGGAAGGTATTGCCCAGAATGATCTGCGCGCCCAGTCCCTTGAGCTCCTCCGGCGTCATCGCCTTGACGGTGCCATAGGTGCCAACGGGCATGAAGGCAGGCGTGTCCACCACGCCCCGATCGAAGATCAGTCGGCCGCGCCGGGCCCGACCGTCGGTGGCCAGCAATTCAAACTGCATCGTTTTTCTCCGGATAGACCAGCATGGCGTCACCATAGCTGAAGAAGCGGTAGCGCTGTTCAACCGCGTAGCGGTAGGCGGCCATGGTGCGTTCGTAGCCGGCGAAGGCGCTCACCAGCATGATCAGGGTGGACTCCGGCAGGTGGAAGTTGGTGATGAGCAGGTCCACCTGCCGGAAGCGGTAACCGGGCGTGATGAAAATGTCCGTCTCCCCCTGCATGGGGCGCAGCTCCCCCGTCTGCGCGGCGCTTTCCAGACAGCGCACCGCCGTGGTGCCCACGGCCACCACCCGCCCGCCACGCGCGCGGGTAGCCGCCACCTGCGCAACCAGCTCGGGAGAGACTTCGATCCACTCGCTGTGCATGCGGTGTTCGCGGATATCGTCCACCTGCACCGGCTTGAAGGTGCCCGCCCCCACATGCAGGGTGACATAGCCGAATTCCACCTCCTGTTGCCGCAGCCGCTCCAGCAGCGGCTCATCGAAATGCAGCCCCGCCGTGGGTGCCGCAACGGCGCCTTCCCGTCGGCCATAGACGGTCTGATAGCGCTCGGCGTCAGCCTGCTCATCGGGTCGGTCGATATAGGGCGGCAGGGGCATGTGACCGAACCGCTGCATGATGGCGGACCACTCTGCCGTTTCTTCATCCAACCGCAGGCGGAAAAGATCCTGTTCACGGCCCAGCACCGTCACCGGCACCTGCCCCTCGATAAGCAGTTCCGTCCCAGGCTTCGGCGCCCGGTTGGCGCGCACATGGGCGAGGGCCTCGCGTGCCGTCAGCACCCGCTCGATGAGCAGCTCGATCTTTCCACCGGTGCGCTTGTGCCCGTACAGACGCGCAGGCATGACCCGTGTGTCATTGAACACCAGCAGATCACCGGGGCGCAGATATTCCGGCAGGTCCCGGAACTGACGGTCTTCCAGCTGCTCGCCCAGCACCAGCAGGCGGCTGGCGCTGCGCTCCGGCGCCGGGTAGCGGGCGATGAGCGCCTCCGGCAGCTCGAAATGGAAATCCTGTCGTCGATAGGGATGCATGGCGCGCATTATATCGGCCCGTGCTCTTGCATTCTCCGCCACATGTCCCCACAAGAAAGGCAGCAACATCGATTCACGAAAGAAAAGGAGAACGTCCATGCTGATCAAACAACCTCATGCAGAACTGCTGCTCAAGCTGCTGGAACAGGATGCCCCCATCCATCCCGAGTCCCTCAATGACACGGCACTGCGCGACATGCAGCTGGCCGGACTGGTCGCCCTGCCCACCCCGGCACAGGCACACCTGACCCATGGCGGACGCATGATCGCCCAGGTTCTCAAGGAAGCCATTGACGCCGGTCGCGTCGCGCCCGCGGGCGAGTGGAAACCGGGCTGGCGCTGGCTGGCAAGCGAAGTCATCGCCATGCTGGATGCCGGCATCACAGCTGGACAGGTCACCGACCTCACCTGGGAGGCTCTCTCCAGCCGAGGACTGGCAGACAGCGTCAAGGATGAGGAAACCAAGAAGACCGCCCGTGTGGTGAATGAAGCTGGCCAGACCATTCTGGACGCCTATTTCCACCTGCGTCCGGAGCTGAGCATCAACCCCGAACTGGCCGAGGCCATCCGCCAGTCCCCCACCGGGCCGACCGAAGCCATCAACCTGAAGGTGGACGGT
>JALVTA010000012.1 GCA_027036095.1 Thiotrichales bacterium
ACAGTTTGCAAATAAAAAGGGCCGCAAAAGTTGATGCAGGTCAATTTATAGGGCCGTTTGCGTTCATCATTCGATGTTCTGCACCTGTTCGCGCATCTGTTCGATCAGCACCTTCAGCTCCACGGCCGCTTCCGTCAGGCGCATGTCGCTTGCCTTTGAGCCCAGGGTGTTGGCCTCGCGGTTGAGCTCCTGCATGAGAAAGTCCAGCCGCCGGCCCACAGGGCCGCTCTGCTGCAGTGCCTCGCGCACCAGCTTGATATTGGTGCGCAGGCGGTCCAGCTCTTCGGCCACGTCCAGCTTCTGCGCCATCAACGCCACCTCCTGGGCCAGGCGCTGCTCGTCCACCTCGGCTTCCAGCTGGGCGATGCGTTCGCGCAGGCGGGCTTCATAGGCCTTCACAGCCTCAGGCACCACCTGATCCAGCGGTTCGATCAGGGTTTCCATGGCATCGAGGCGCTGTTCGATCAGGGCCTTGAGGGCTTCCCCTTCCCGTGCCCGCGCCGTATTGAGCTGTGCCAGCGCCTGTTCGGCACAGGTGGTCAGGTCCGCCAGCATCTGCTCGCGGTTGAGCTGGGGTTCGGCAATGACCCCCGGCCACTGGAGAATGTCCATCGTATCAAGCTGGCTGGCAGCGGGCAGGCGCAGGCGCACGGCCTGGATAACGTCGATAAGGCCATCGAGCACGGCATCGTTCAGACTGGGGGCCTGCAGGTGGGAATCGAGACTCAACGTGAGCGCCAGCTCCACCTTGCCGCGGGCCAGCTGCTGTTTGGCACGCTCACGCAGCGTCATTTCCAGCTCCCGCCAGCCTTCGGGCAGGCGGAAATGCAGCTCCAGATAGCGGTGGTTGACGGATTTGATCTCCCAGGTGGCCTGCCCCCAGTCGAAGGTGCACTGGGTTCGGGCAAAGGCGGTCATGCTTTTCATGCTGTGGCGGGTCCCTCGTTATAATTGCCACCATTCTATATCGAACTGAGGTGAAACATGAGCGAGCAGTGGCAACGGCCGTCCGGTCGCGCGGCAGATGAGATGCGACCGGTGCAGTTGGAACCGGGTTACACCAAGTATGCGGAAGGCTCCGTGCTGATCAGCGTCGGCGACACCCGCGTGCTGTGCACGGCCAGTGTGGACGCGCGCGTGCCCCCCTTTCTGCAGGGTCAGGGGCAGGGATGGATTACCGCCGAGTATGGCATGTTGCCCCGTTCCACCGGGACGCGCATGCGCCGTGAGGCCAGCGCCGGCAAGCAGGGGGGACGCACGGTGGAGATTCAGCGCCTGATCGGGCGGGCGCTGCGCGCCGGCGTGGATCTGAACGCCCTGGGTGAGCGCACCATTACCGTGGATTGCGACGTGCTGCAGGCGGATGGCGGCACCCGCACCGCTGCCATCACGGGCGGCTTTGTGGCGCTGGCGCTGGCGATTCAGGGGATGCTGAAGGAGGGGGCGCTGGAGGTCGATCCGATCCGTCATTATGTGGCGGCCACGTCGGTGGGCATTCTGGAAAGCCATCCCATTCTGGACTTGGAATATTGTGAGGACTCCATTGCCGAAACAGATATGAACTTGGTGATGACCGACGATAACCGCTTTATCGAGGTGCAGGGAACGGCGGAGGGCGCGCCGTTCAGCCGAGATGAGCTGGACGCCATGCTGGCGCTGGGTGCGCAGGGGATCGCCGAGCTGATTACGTTGCAGCGGGCTGTTCTGGAGGCTGCTGCATGAAAGTGGTTTTCGCCAGCGGTAATGCCGGCAAGGTGCGCGAAGTGGGGGACATGCTGGCGCCTCTGGAGTGGACGGTGATCCCGCAGACCGCGCTGTTTGATGCCGAGGCGGAGGAAACCGGCCTGACGTTTGTGGAAAACGCGCTGATCAAGGCACGCTTTGCCTGTGCGCACACCGGCCTGCCGGCCATTGGCGATGACTCCGGTCTGGAAGTGGCCGCACTGGGGGGCGCGCCGGGCATCTATTCCTCCCGTTTTGCCGGGCCCGACGCCACCGACAGCAGCAATATCGACAAGCTGCTCGAGGCGCTGGCGGGTGTGCCGGCCGGGGCGCGTCAGGCCAGTTTCTACTGCGCCATGGTCTTTCTGCGCCATGCCGAAGACCCCACCCCCATCATCGCCCTGGGGCGTTGGAATGGGGAGATTCTGGAGGCACCGCGCGGGCAGGGCGGGTTTGGGTATGATCCGGTTTTCTATGTGCCGTCCGAGGGGTGCAGCGCGGCGGAATTGCCTGCGGCACGCAAGCATCAGTTGAGCCATCGGGCCCAGGCGTTGCACAGCCTGGTGGCGCAGATTCGTGCGTTGCAGGCGCAGGGGCTGTTGCCCAACGGGTGATGCCCTGGGCATTTCGGCTTTCAATCCACGCCCCCACGGGCGAGTCTCATTGCAATCCATGAGGTATGCTCATGCAGAACGCCCCCCGTCTGCTCCCCCCGCCGCTGACCCTATATGTGCACTACCCGTGGTGTGTGCGCAAGTGTCCCTATTGTGACTTCAACTCCCATACGCAGCGCACGGTGGAGGAAGCGGCCTACTTTGACGCGCTGATCCGCCAGCTGGAACAGACCCTGCCGCTGATCTGGGGGCGGCGCATTCATGCGGTCTTTTTCGGGGGGGGCACACCGAGTCTCATGGCCAGTGAGCATCTGACGGTGTTTCTATCCAAGGCACGCGCCTTGCTGGGCTTTGGTGCCGAGGTGGAAGTGACGCTGGAGGCCAATCCCGGCACGGCCGAGGCAGAGAAGTTTGCGTCCTTTCGGGCGGCGGGGGTGAACCGACTTTCTATCGGGGTGCAGAGCTTTGACGATGCGCAGCTGCACACTCTGGGGCGGATTCACAGCAGTGCCGAAGCCCATGCGGCGCTGGAAATGGCCCGTGCGGCCGGTTTTGATAATTTCAATATCGACCTGATGTTCGCCTTGCCTGGGCAGACGGTGGATGCAGCGCTGGCGGACATTGAAGCGGCGCTGGCGCACGGGCCCACGCATCTGTCCCACTATCAGCTGACGCTGGAGCCGAATACCCCTTTTTACCGGCAGCCGCCGCCCGGCCTGCTGGACGATGATGCCGCTGCGACCCTTCAGCAGGCTTGTGGGGAACGGCTGACTCAGGCCGGATTTCACCGTTACGAGGTATCCGCCTGGGCACAACCGGG
>JALVTA010000013.1 GCA_027036095.1 Thiotrichales bacterium
AATGGCGATAGGGCTATTGTGCCGCAAAGGGGCGAAGAAATCCCGCTTTGGACGGGGTCTCCCCCGATTTTGCAGGGTCGGTTTCCGGCCGTGCGGGCCGGCGGCGGAAAATGGCGGGAAAAAGCGGTGGTATGGCGGTTCGGGGATGCAGGAACGGGGTCTCCCCCATTTTTGCAGAGTCGGGTTTTCGCTGCGCTGGAATGCACGGTGAATCGCCCTGAAAAGGCGGACGGGAAGGGGATTTCAGGTGTCTGTGTAGTAGAGGTGGGCGATCAGGTCGATCAGCTGTTCCAGCTGCAGTCCGAAGGTGTTGGGGGTGTCGTCTTCATTCAGCCCTTCGGTAGCCAGCAGATCGGACAGGGCATCCAGCAGCCTTTTTGTGGTGTCACGATCCAGTTGCACGACATGCCTGTCTCCTTCAAGGGGGTAGGCGTCCAGGGGCATGATCCGTGTCCTGATCAGTTCCAGGTCGGTGCTGTTCAGAGTGAGTGTTGTGTGTGCCGGGTTCATGGCGTTCGTCCAGCTGCAGAAGACGGGGTCTCCCCCATTTTTGCAGGAACGGTTTTTGGCCGTCCCGCTCAGCGCCCGGAAATGGCCGGCTCAGGCGGGTTTTCGGGCCACCAGCCAGGCGTAGCGGCGTTTTTCGCCGTCGGTGTCCACCAGCCAGCCTTCGCCGTGGACGTCCACCGTCCAGTCGGCGAAAGCGGCGGTGAGCTCGCCGCTTTGCAGGTAGTAGTCGGGGTTTTTCGGGGCGTTGGGCTGCACCGGAGCGAGGAAGGTCTGCCAGAACAGCAGGCCACCCGGCCTGACCCGTGCGCGGATGTCGTCGAAGGCGCTGCGGTCGAGCCAGCGGCTGATGGCCACCACGTCAAACTGCGCATCGGGCCAGGGATGCTGTTCAAGATCCACCTGCCGGGCGGTGATGGGCAGCCTGTAGGTCTGTGCATAGCGGTTGAGCAGTGCCACGGCGTGGTCGCTGATGTCCCACGCTTCTACCTGCAGGCCGCAGCGGGCGAGAAAACGGGCGTTGCCGCCGAGGCCGGCGGCCAGATCCAGCGCCGTGCCGGAAAGGGGCAGCAGGCGGGTGTGCTGGCGCACCACCCAGGCCGGTTCAGCCGGGGTGGACAGTTCGGCGTCTTGGTATTTTTCGTTCCACTTGTCGCGGGCGTGCATGGTGTCAGGCCTTCCAGAATGCGCGGGTAAAGATGACCAGCAGGGTGAACAGTTCGAGGCGGCCCAGCAGCATGGCGAAGGTGAGCAGCCATTTGGCCGCATCGGGCAGGTGCTGGAAGTTGGCGCCCACCTTGCCGAGGCCGGGGCCCAGGTTGTTGAGGGTGGCGGCCACGGCGGAGAAGGCGGTGACCGCATCCAGCCCCAGGGCCATGAGCGCCAGCCCCAGTGCGCCGGAGATGAACACATAAAGGGAGAAGAAGCCCCACACGGCGGAGATGACGCTCTCGGGCACCACCCGGCCGTTGAGCTTGAGGGGCATCAGCGCGTTGGGGTGCAGCAGGCGAACGATCTCACGCAGGCCCTGCCGGTAGAGCAGCAGCACGCGGATGACCTTCATGCCGCCACCGGTGGAGCCGGCGGAGCCGCCGATGAAGCTCATCATCACCAGCATGACGGGCACGAAGGCGGGCCAGCTGAGGTAGTCGGTACTGGCAAAGCCGGTGGTGGTGGCCAGCGAGATGGTCTGGAAGCTGGCGTAGCGCAGCGCCGTCTGCCAGTCGGGGTAGGTGTGGGTCAGCAGAAGATAGCCGGTGCTGATGACGATGCCAGCGCTGAGCACGAAGGCGTAGGCGCGGAATTCCGGGTCCAGCAGGTAGGTGCGCAGGCTCAGGTGCCGCCAGGCGGTGAAATGCAGGGCGAAGTTGACCCCGGCGATGAACATGAACACCATGGCGATGGTCTCGATGGCCACGCTGTTGAAGTAGCCGATGCTGGCGTCATGGGTGGAGAAGCCGCCGATGGCCACGGTGGAAAAGGCATGCCCGACAGCGTCGAAGGCGTTCATGCCGGCGGCCCAGTAGGCCAGCGCGCACAGGACGGTGAGCGCCACGTAGATGAGCCACAGGGTGCGCGCCGTCTCGCTGATGCGCGGGGCCAGCTTGCTGTCCTTCATGGGGCCGGGGGTTTCGGCGCGGTAGAGCTGCATGCCGCCGATGCCCAGCATGGGCAGGATGGCCACCGCCAGCACGATGATGCCCATGCCGCCTAGCCACTGCAGCTGCTGGCGGTACCAGAGGATGGCGTGGGGCAGGTCATCCAGCCCGGTCATGACGGTGGCGCCGGTGGTGGTCAGGCCGGAGAAGGATTCGAAGATGGCGTCGGTGATACTCAGTTCCACGCCCCGGGCGAAGTGCAGTGGAATGGCCCCCACCAGTCCCAGCACCGTCCAGAAGGTGATGACCACCAGAAAGCCGTCCTTGATCTTGAGATCGGCGCGGGCATGGCGGGTGAGGTACCACAGCAGCCCGCCCACCGTAAGCGTCAGCAGCAGGGTGGCGGAAAAGGAGAACAGCGCTCCGTCGCCGTAGATGAGCGCCACGATGATCGGCGGCACCAGACTGAGACTGTAGACGGTGATCAGGATGCCGATGATTTTGAGGATCATCTTCAGGTGCATGTCACAGCCACCAGTGCTTCCGTACGGTTTCTTCGGGCGCGAACAGTTCGTAGACCGCCTCCAGGCTCGCCTTGCTGGCGGCGAACAGCACGATGTGGTCTTCGGCTTCAATCACCAGATCCTTGCGGGCGAAGATGACCTGGCCCTCGCGCACGATGGCGCCGACGGTGACTTCCTCCGGCCAGGGAATGTCGATCAGGCGCCGGCCGATCACCCGTGAGGTGTTTTCGGAGCCGTGGACCACCAGCTCGATGGCTTCCGCCGTGCCGCGGCGCAGGGTGACGGCGCGCACCGTGTCGCCGGCGCGCAGGTAGTGCAGCAGCCGGTTGGTGGTGATGCGGTCGGCGGAGATGGCCACATCAATCTGGTTCAGATGGAGCAGGTCCACATAGGACTGGTTGTTGATCAGCGAGATGACCCGCTTGACCCCCAGCTTCTTGGCCAGCAGGCTGGAGATGATGTTGGCCTCGTCCCGGTTGGTGACGGTGATGAACAGGTCGATGTCGTCAATG
>JALVTA010000014.1:0-1122 GCA_027036095.1 Thiotrichales bacterium
GCCGTTCGCCATCGCCACCCTGTTCGTGCTGTATGAGCTGGCGGGCGTGTTCACCAACCTCATCGGCGGCTGGCTGGGGGCCCGCTACGGCCTCAACCGCACCATGAATGTGGGGCTGGCGCTGCAGATCGTGGCGCTGATGATGCTGACTGTGCCGGATCAGTATCTGTCCGTGGCCTGGGTGATGTTCGCGCAGATGCTCTCCGGCATCGCCAAGGATCTGAACAAGATGTCGGCCAAATCCAGCGTCAAGCTGCTGGCCAATGACGCCTCCGGCCAGCTCTACCGCTGGGTGGCGGTGCTCACCGGCTCCAAGAACGCGCTCAAGGGGGTGGGCTTCTTCGTCGGTGCGGCGCTGCTGGAGTGGATTGGCTTCCGCCCGGCACTGATGCTGCTCTCCGCCATGCTGGCGGTGGTGCTGCTCGGTTCGCTCATCTGGCTGAAAACCGATCTGGGCAAGGCAAAGGCCAAAAGCAAATTCCGCGAGATTTTCTCCAAATCCGCCGCGCTCAACTGGCTGTCGACGGCGCGGTTCTTTCTGTTTTCGGCGCGGGATGTGTGGTTCGTGGTGGCCCTGCCGGTCTATCTGGAAGGGGTGCTGGGCTGGTCATTTGCCGAAAGTGGCGGCTTTCTCGCTTCCTGGGTGATCGGCTACGGCTTCATTCAGGGCATCAGCCCCAGACTCACCGCCCGGCTGGCCCCCAACCCCACCGCAGGCACTGCCAGCCTGCTGGCCTTCGTGCTCGCCGCCGTGCCCTTCGCCATGGCGGCGCTGTTTCCCCTTTCTCCCACCGCCACCCTGATGATCGGTTTGGCGTTGTTCGGCGTGCTGTTCGCCCTCAACTCTGCCGTGCACTCCTATCTGGTGGTGGCCATGGCCACGGAAGACGGCGTCTCCAAGGATGTGGGCTTCTACTACATGGCCAACGCCGGCGGGCGGCTGCTGGGCACGGTGCTCTCCGGCGCGCTCTATCAGACCGGCGGCATGGAAATGGTGCTGCTCTGCTCCGGCACCTTCATCCTGCTGGCAGCCCTTCTGGTGCGCAAAGCCGGCTGAAACGCCCTCTGGCCTGGATTTTCCGGCACGCGTCGGGCGCACTCCAGCGGTACCCGGCAAAAATG
>JALVTA010000014.1:1132-3124 GCA_027036095.1 Thiotrichales bacterium
CAAAAATGGGGGAGACCCCGTTATTTCCGGCCCAATGGCGCCTGCTGCGGCGCCTCACCCGCCTGCCCGTCGCGGGGGAAGAGCGCCGGCACGCCCCGTCAGAAAACGGTCAGTCCTGCGCCGCCAGGGTCCTTTCCACCTCGACCACCCGTTGCCAGGTTTTCAGGAAGGCGTCCGGGTTGAGGCTGATGGCGTCAATACCGTGGCGCACCAGAAACTCGGCCACCTCGGGATAGTCCGACGGCGCCTGTCCGCACAGGCTGGAATGGATGCCATTGCGGCGGCAGCCTTCGATGGCCAGGCGGATCATCTCCAGCACGCCCGGATCGCGTTCGTCGTAGTCCCGCGCCACCCTGTCGGAATCCCGATCCACCCCCAGAGTCAGCTGAGTGAGATCATTGGAGCCGATGCTGAAACCGTCAAAATGGCGGGCGAAGGCGTCGGCCTGAATGACGTTGTTGGGGATCTCGCACATCATGTAGAGCTGGAGGCCGTTATCGCCCCGCTTCAGACCGTTTTCCCCCAGCACCTCGACCACCTGCTCCGCCTCTTTCACCGTGCGGCAGAAGGGGATCATGGGGATGATGTTGTCCATGCCGATGACTTCCCGCGCTCGTCTGATGGCAGCGCATTCCAGCGCGAAGGCTGCCCGGTAGTCAGGATCCACATAGCGTGCAGCCCCCCGGAAGCCGAGCATGGGGTTGGCTTCCTGCGGCTCGAAAATTTCGCCACCGATCAGCTGGGCGTATTCATTGGACTTGAAATCTGAGGTGCGCACCACGCAGGGTTTCGGCCATACGGCCGCGGCGATGGTGGCGATACCTTCCGACAGGGTGGTGACAAAAAAGCGTTCCGCATCACCGTCAAAGGACACCAGCAACGGCTCGATCTGAGCACGGATAGCCTCATCCAGCCGTTCCAGCTCCAGCAGCGCCCGCGGGTGGGCCTTGATGGCGTTGTTGATGATGAACTCCATGCGTGCCAGGCCGACGCCATCTGCGGGCAGCGCGGCCAGCGAGAAGGCCAGATCGGGGTTGCCCACATTGAGCATCAGCTCGGTCTTCGCACGGGGCAGCTGGCTGAGGTCGGTCTGCTCCACATGCCACCTGAGCCGGCCGGCATAGACGCGCCCCACCTCGCCCTCGGCGCAGGAGACGGTGACCTCTTCGCCATTGTGCAGCACTTCGGTGGCGTTGCCGGTGCCCACAATGGCCGGCAGGCCCAGCTCCCGCGCCACGATGGCGGCGTGGCAGGTGCGCCCGCCCCGGTTGGTGACAATGGCGCTGGCCCGCTGCATCACCGGCTCCCAGTCGGGCGTAGTAATATCAGCCACCAGTACTTCACCATCACGGAAGCTGTCCAACTCGCCCGTATCCCGGATCACCCGCACCGGGCCGGCAGCGATGCCGGTACCCACCGCCAGCCCCTCGATGCGTACCGGGCCGGTCTCATCCAGCACATGGCGGGTCAGCACCGTGCCCTTGCGCACGGAATGGACGGTTTCAGGCCGTGCCTGCACCATGTAGAGCTGGCCATCCAGACCATCCTTGGCCCACTCCATGTCCATGGGCTGATCATGGCCGTAGACCTGTTCCCGGTAATGGCGCTCCACCTTGATGGCGTAGTCGGCCAGCACCATCACCTCCTCGTCGGTCAGGGCGTAGCGCTGGCGCTCCTCCGCGGTAGTCTCCACATTGCGGGTGAACTCCACGGCGATGTTGTCGGTGTTGAGGGTATCGGAGAAGACCATCTTGATCTGCTTGCGCCCCAGCCGGCGTTTGAGCACCGCCCGGTGGCCCTTCTCGAAGGTGGGCTTGTGCACATAGAAGGTGTCCGGGTCCACCGCGCCCTGTACCACATTCTCGCCCAGCCCCAGCGCGGCGTTGATGAACACCACATCCCGAAAGCCGGTCTCCGTATCCAGCGAGAACATCACCCCGCTGGCGCCCACATCGGAGCGCACCATCTTCATCACGGTGACGGCATTCCAGG
>JALVTA010000015.1 GCA_027036095.1 Thiotrichales bacterium
TGCAGCCCAGCAACCATCGCATCGCCCAGGACGTGTTCATCCCGGCCGACGGCCTCAATGGTGCGAAGGAAGGGCAGGTGGTGCTGGTGGACATCATCCGCCAGCCGTCGCGCCGTTCCGGCCCTGTTGGACGGGTGGAGAAAGTGCTCGGCAATTATCTGGACCCCGGTCTGGAGATCGAGTCGGCCATCTACGCCTATGACATTCCTCACGAGTGGCCGGCGGACGCACTCTCCGAGCTGGACGAAATTCCCGACACTGTCACCGAGGACGACCGTGCCGGACGCAAGGACCTGCGCCATCTGCCGCTGGTGACCATCGACGGGGTGGATTCCAAGGATTTCGACGATGCCGTATTCGCCAAGCGGCGCAAGAACGGCTGGCGCCTGGTGGTGGCCATTGCGGACGTGTCCCACTACGTACGGCCCGGTTCGGCGCTGGACGAGGAGGCCTATCGCCGCGGCAACTCGGTCTATTTCCCGCAGCTGACGGTGCCCATGCTGCCGGAGAAGCTCTCCAACGGCCTGTGCTCGCTCAACCCGAAGGTGGACCGCCTGTGCATGGTGGCTGACATGGAGATCAGCGACGAAGGCAAGCTAGTGCGCAGCAAGTTCTATCCGGCGGTGATGCACTCCCATGCGCGGCTGACCTATGACGAGGTATGGCAGGCGCTGCAGGATGAGACTGCATGCAGTGACAACATCCGTGAAGTGCTGCCTCATGTGAAGGAGCTGTACGAACTCTACAAGGTGCTGCGCAAACAGCGCGAGGCGCGCGGCGCACTCGACTTCGACACGGTGGAAACCCGCATCGAATTCGATGACAACCGCAAGATCGAGCGTATTGTGCCGGTGGTGCGCAATGACGCCCACAAGCTGATTGAAGAGTGTATGCTGATGGCCAACGTGGCCACGGCCCGCTATCTCTCCCGCTTCAAGATTCCCATCCTCTACCGAGTGCACGAGCCACCCAAGCCGGAACGACTGGAGGAGCTGCGTACCTTCCTGTCTGATTTCGGCATCACGCTGGGCGGTGGAGACGAGCCCACCGCGGCGGATTTCGCCGAGGTGATCCGTCAGGTGGAGGGCAAACCCTACGCCAATCTGGTGCAGACGGTGCTGCTGCGCAGCATGAACCAGGCGGTCTATCAGCCGGAGAACAAGGGGCACTTCGGCCTCAACTTCGACTGCTATACCCACTACACCTCGCCCATCCGCCGCTATCCGGACCTGATCATCCACCGGGCGCTCAAGCACGTGCTCACCGAAGGGAAAATGCCCTATCCCTATGATCTGCCCCGCATGGAGCAGATCGGCGCCCACTGCTCCGAGACCGAGCGCCGCGCGGACGAAGCCACCCGCGATGCGGTCAACTTCCTCAAGTGTGAGTACCTCTCCCACCGGCTGGGAGAGACCTACGAGGGCATCGTCTCTGCGGTGACCAATTTCGGCCTGTTCGTGGAGTTGCAGCCCCTTTACGTGGAAGGGCTGGTGCATATCACCGAGCTGGGGGACGACTACTTCGTCTATGACAAGGCGCGCCACAGTCTCATCGGTGAGCGCACCGGCAAGCGCTATCGCATCGGCGACCGAGTGCGGGTGCAGGTGGCGCAGGTCAATCTGGACGAGCGCAAGGTGGAGCTGCGCCTGCTGGGCGAAGTGGAGGGCGAGGAGACGGGCACCGGGGCTGAAGAGGGGGCGAAGCCAGCGCGTCCGAAGCGCAAGCGCAGCCGGGGCGGCAAGCGTGGCCGCAGCAAGTCTGCCGGCAACAGGACACCGGCATCCTCGTCCGAAAAGCCTGCATCGAACGGTGAGCAGGCAGAGCGGCCGAAACCCCGCCGCAGCCGTAACCGCAAGCGCAGCCGCAAGCCCCGCACATGAGTGAAGTCGTCTATGGGGTGCATGCCGTCGAGCGCCTGATCAAGCAGGGAGCGGCAGTACGCACCGTCCAGCTGGTCGGCGGCCGCCTCAACCCGCGTCTGCAGAAGCTGCAGCGGCTGGCCGAACGCCAGGGCATCCCCATCGAGCGAGTGCCCCGCGCCCGGCTTGACCGGCTGGGCGGCGTGCACCAGGGCGTGGCCGCCGTGCTTGATGAGCAGGCGCGCACGGCGCCGGCGCTGACCGAAGCGGACCTGCCTGCGCTGGTCGAAGCACGCCCCGACCCGCTGCTGATCTTTCTCGACGAGGTGCAGGACCCGCACAATCTGGGCGCCATTCTGCGCACCGCCGATGCCACCGGCGCTCAGGCGGTGGTCATTCCCAGGCACCAGTCCGTGGGCGTCACGCCGGTGGTGCGCAAGGTGGCCTGTGGCGCGGCTGAAACCGTTCCGGTGGTGATGGTCAACAATCTGGCCCGCACGCTGGCGGCGCTCAAGGAGCACGGCCTGTGGATCATCGGCCTGGCCGGCGAAACCGACCGGGTGCTCTTCCAGCAGGACCTGCGCGGTCCTGTGGGGCTGGTGCTGGGAGCGGAAGGGCGCGGGTTGCGCCGCCTGGTGCGTGAACAGTGCGATTACCTGTGTGCCCTGCCCATGATGGGATCGGTGGAAAGTCTCAATGTCTCCGTCGCCGCCGGCGTTGCCCTCTACGAGGTAGTGCGCCAGCGCCACTACGCCGACTGAGTGCCTCCTCTGCCATAAACCCCGTTCTTTCCTCTGATTTCCCGCATTTTTGCCGGGCTGCCCGGCGCGTCCGTAGCAGCGTCCGCCAAAAATGGGGGAGACCCCGTTCAAACCCGCGTCGAGATGCTGCTCTGTCCACATCCGCATGTTCTGTCGTCATCTTGCCGACGTAACAGCAGCCGTAAAAGCGGGGAGACCGTGCATAAATGGCCCCTGCTGGCACAACTGGCTGAAATTTTCGAATGCGTTGCCGCGCAGCCTGGAAACCGGTCTGCAAAAATGAGGGAGACCCCGTCTTCCGGCCCTGAAAATGCCGTAGCCGAGCATGTCCAATGCGTGCCAGCCTTTCTGAACCGGCACGCTGACACCTGGCGATGCTTGCTCAAGCGCTTACAGGCGGATGCAGATGCCATGTTTGGCTCTGAACGGCCTTTCTCCGG
>JALVTA010000016.1 GCA_027036095.1 Thiotrichales bacterium
GGCTGGCGGCGTTTATTCGTGAGCGATTTTCCGAGTTTCGCAACCACCGGGACTCGGAGGGGATCAGCGACAGGCTGGTATCTTCCCTCAGACAGTACAACGGCGAGTATTCCGAGGACAAACTGCAGAGCATTCGGCAGTTCGGCGGGTCCGAGGTGTTTGCCCGGCTCACTACGGTGAAGTGTCGCGGCGCCACGGCGCTACTCCGGGACGTGTTTCTCGGTGCGGAGCGCACGTGGGCGCTGGCGCCGTCACCAGTCCCCACTTTGCCGGAGGATGTCCTGCAGTCGGTCGACCAACTCCTGGCCACGGAGATGCTCGCCGCGGCGCAGCAGGGCGTGCAGGTGGACCCGCAGCAGGTACTCGACCGGCGTGATGCGCTCATAGCCGCTGCCGAGAAGGCTGCCGTGCGTCGGGCCAAGGACGAAGCCCGGGAGGCGGAGACCTATATCGACGATATCCTGCGCGAGGGTGGCTTCTACACGGCGCTCAGCGACTTTCTGGTCGACCTGCCCATATTCCCCTACGCCGTGCTCAAGGGCCCCGTAGTGCGGCTGGTGCCGAAAATCAAGTGGGTGAACGGTTCCGTGGTCATGCAGCAGGTGCCGCGGATGCACTGGGTTCGGGTATCTCCGGACAACGTATGGTTCACGCCCGGGGCCGGTACGCTGGAGGACGCCTCCGTCATTGAGCGCATCAAGGTCTCACGGGCCGAGCTCAACGGACTCCTGGGCCTGCCTGGGTACTTCGAGGACGCCGTGCGCGCGGTGCTCAACGACTACGACAAGGGGCTCACGGACTGGCTTTCACGCATTGACCAGGAGATGTCGGACCTGCAGGACAAGGAGAGTCCGGTCACCAATACCTCCGAGCTCATCGACTCACTGGAGTTTCATGGCCCGGTCAAGGGCTCCTACCTCGTCGAGCTTGGGTTCACCAAGGACCAGGTGCCCGATCCCGACCGCGACTATCACGTGACGGCGTGGCTGATTGGCCGGCACGTCATCAAGGTGCAGATCAATCCCAATCCGCGAGCGGCCAAGCCCTATTACACCACGGCGTTCGAGCAGGTACCGGGGTCCATCACCGGGCATGGCATACCGGAGATCATCAACGATGTGCAGGATGTGGCCAACGCCTGCATGCGCTCGATGGTCAACAACATGAGCATCTCCTCGGGCCCACAGGTGGCCATAAACGAGGATCGGCTCTCGGCATCGACGGACGCCAACTCGCTCTACCCCTGGAAACGCTGGCGGTTTACGTCAGATCCCATGGGCACGGCGGCGCCGCCCATCGAGTTCTTCCAGCCAAAGTCCAACGCGGCTGAGCTGCTGGCCATCTACAAGGAGATGCAGAACGTGGCGGACGAGACTTCGGCTATTCCGCGGTATATCACGGGCTCAGAGAAGGTCGGTGGCGCGGCGTCAACGGCGTCCGGCCTGGCCATGCTCATGAACAATGCGTCGAAAGTGCTGCAGAACGTGGCGGCATCCATCGACCAGAACGTCATCTCGCCGGTCCTGCGTAACCTTTATGATATGCTGATGCTCACCGATACCTCCGGGCGGTTCCGCGGTGATGAGAATATCGTCGTACGCGGCGTCACCGTGGCGCAGCAGAAGGAGACCAACCGGGCTCGCCGCCTCGAGTTCCTGCAGCTCACTGCCAACCCGCTCGACATGGAGATTATCGGCCCGGCCAACCGGGCGAAGATCCTGTCCTCCATTGCTGAAGACCTGGGCCTTGCCGGTGAGGATATTGTCCGCGACCCCGCCGAGATCGAGCAGGCGCTGGTCAACGCGCAGGATGCCACGCAGGCAGCCGGTCAGCACATGGCGCAGACTGACCGACCCAAAGATTCCCAACAAGTCCTACTACCAGGAGGTGCTGCTTGATAGACCGATACAAGGCGAGCGAGAAACTACTCAAGGCCATCATCGCGCTGGAGCAGTCAGAGGACTTCCGCGTGGTGCTCACTGAGCTTCTCGCAAGCAATCTGGAGGACGCCACCAATACGGCGCTCTTCCATATTCAACCCGATGTGCGTGAGAGGGCAAGCGGCGAGGCGCGATGCCTCACGATGCTCTTGAACACCATCACAACTGCTCGTGAAGAGCTTTCAAAACGTAACTGAGGAATATGCCATGGCACTCCCTGCACAAATCAAGAAACAGGTAAAGAAAGCGAAGAAGATCCATGATGAGGTTTACTCCAATGAACAAGCTGAAAATAGCGATCCGGCTGCTGAACAAACTCCACCGCCCGCCACGGAAGGGCAGCCTCTGGCCCAGGTTGGTGATGTTGCAGAAGCGCCCATGGAGGGCAACGGGAATCCCGATGAGCCGGCTGCAGTACCGGACGGCGATGTTGCCGGTGCCGAAGGACAGACTGCCGGAGATGAAGCTCCGCCTGACGGCCAGGGCGAAGAGGTAGACCCGCGCGAGGACGACCCCGAGTTCTGGAAGCACAAGTACTCCGTCCTCGAAGGCAAGTATCGCGCTGAGGTACCCCGACTGCATGACCAGAACCGAGAGCTCCATGAACAGCTCAACCGCGTGGAGCAGTTGCTTGCCTCCATGAGCCCGCCCGAGGTCGACGCCCCCGCACCCGTGGAAACGCCGCGGCTGACCGAGGATGACGTTGAAGCCTGGGGCAGTGACATGGTCGACTTCGTGAAGCGCGCCGCTGCCGAGATGGTGGCGGAGCAAATCCAGCCCCTGCGCGAGGAGAACAACCAGCTCAAGGCCATGCTCGGCCAGGTGTCCTCTACCGCGAAGGAGACCGCCCGCGAGGCCATGCTGCGGCAGCTGGCTGCGCAAGTGCCTGATTGGGAAGCACAAAATGTTGATCCCGGGTTCCTTGCATGGCTGAATGAACCTGATATATACTCAGGAGTAAGCCGGCGGCAGTTGCTGACCGATGCGTTTGAACAGAACCACACAGCCCGCGTGGTTGCGCTGTTCAAAGGGTACCAAGCTGAGAATCAGCCCACCGCGACTCCAAGTGCTCCGCAGACGGTTGAACAGGAAACACCCCCTCAACCGGTTGTGAAT
>JALVTA010000017.1 GCA_027036095.1 Thiotrichales bacterium
CTCGACAGCCTCAAACAAAGCGCCTCCGGGCGCCTTTTTCGTTTTAGGGTTGGCAGCATGTTTATGCCCCTGCCCTGTCGCTCCGGGGCCAGTAAAATAAAAGGCACCTCCGCAAAACCCCTGAATGCGCCGCAACCCGCAGGGACAGGGCGACTTCGGCTCTATGCCTGCGGTGCGCCTCGTTCGCATAGAACAACGGTGCCACGTTTGGCGCGCCTTGGCCTGAACCGAAATCGCCACTGGCGCGACCGTTCAGAGGTTTTGCGGAGGTGCCTAAAGATTCAACCGTGGAGATCAGGCGTGATTCAACCCATTATCCTTGCAGCCGGCAAAGGCACGCGCATGAAATCGCGCCTGCCAAAGGTGTTGCAACCGCTGGCGGGCCGCCCTCTGCTGGCGTATGTGCTGGAGGCGGCGCAGGCGGTGACGACCACCCTGCCGCTGGTGGTCATCGGCCACGGTGCGGAGCAGGTCAAGGCTCATTTTGACGGGCCACGCTGGGTGCTGCAGGCGCAGCAGCTGGGCACGGGCCATGCGGTGCAGCAAGCGGCGATGCAGCTGGACGACGGGGCCGTGGCGCTGATCCTCTACGGTGATGTGCCGCTGGTGCAGCCGCAGACGCTCCAGGATCTGGTTTCTCTGGTGGATGCACAGCATCCGCTGGCCCTGCTGACCGTAGAACTGGACGACCCCAATGGCTATGGCCGCATTGTGCGTGACGCGCACCATCAGGTGGTGGCCATTGTGGAGCAGAAGGACGCCACGCCGGAACAGCTGGCTATCCGTGAGGTAAACACCGGCATGATGGCCGTGCAGGGGGCACACCTCAAACGCTGGCTTGAACGGCTGGATAACGCCAATGCCCAGGGCGAGTATTATCTGACGGACATTATCCGCTTCTGTGTTGAAGACGGCTTTGAAATTCACACCACAGCACCTGGTTTACCCCTGGAGGTGATGGGCGTCAACGACAAGGCACAGCTGGCGCAGCTGGAGCGAGCCTGGCAGCACCATCAGGTGGATGCGTTGCTGGCCGAGGGTGTAACCGTGGTTGATCCCGCCCGGCTGGATATTCGCGGCACGGTTACCGTGGGGCAGGATGTGTTCATCGACGTCAATGTGGTGCTGGAAGGCGACGTGCAGCTGGGGGACGGTGTGCACATTGGCCCCAACTGTGTGCTCAAGAATGTATCCCTGGGCGAGGGCGTGCAGGTGCATGCCTTCAGTCATCTGGAGGGGTGTCAGGCCGAGGAGGGCGTGAATATTGGTCCTTATGCCCGCATTCGCCCCCAGACGATGCTGGCAGCCGGTGCACGTATTGGCAATTTTGTGGAAATCAAGCAGTCGAGCATCGGGGCCGGCAGCAAGGTCAACCACCTGGCCTATATCGGCGACACTACCATGGGCACCGGGGTGAATATCGGCGCCGGAGTGATCACCTGCAACTATGACGGGGTCAACAAGCACCGCACCATTATCGGCGATGACGCCTTTATCGGCTCCGATTCCCAGCTGGTGGCGCCGGTGCAGGTGGGCGAAGGGGCCACCATCGGCGCCGGCTCCACCATCGTGAAGGACGCCCCCGCCCATCAGCTGACCCTTTCCCGTGCCAAGCAGACCACACTGAAAAACTGGATCGCGCCCAGACAGCGCTGTAAGGGGTAAAGCCATGGACGACAACGGAATCAGTGCCGCGCAATTTCACTGCCTGCAGCAGCTGCTGCCCCGGCAGGGCTGGACTCATACGGCTTCGGACGGGGGGCAGAATCAGTTTGTGGGCTGGGAAGCGCACCTGCGCTACGAGAAAGACGGTGCCATCCTGACCCTGATTCAGGGTGAGCGTGCCGGCCGGGCCTACTACACCTGGGAGGCCAATCCCAAGGCCATTGTGCAGATGCAGGCACTGTTGCAACACTGTGCGCAGGAGGTGCAATAGTGGCCAAGCTGTCCAGTTATGTGCGGCTGATGCGGCTGGATCGCCCGGTGGGCATCTGGCTGGTGCTCTGGCCGGCGCTGTGGGCGCTGTGGCTGGGCGCGGGCGGCATGCCTGATCCATGGACACTGTTCGTGTTTGTCATGGGCGCGGTGCTGATGTGCTCTGCCGGCTGTGTCATCAACGACTATGCGGACCGTCATTTCGACCCCCATGTAAAGCGCACCTGCACCCGACCCATCGCCTGCGGCGAGGTGCAGCCCAAGGAAGCGTTGGTGCTGTTCGCCGTGCTGGTGGCGCTGGCCTTTGCCCTGGTGTTGACGCTGAACCGGGAAACGGTGCTGTGGTCCCTGGGTGCATTTGTGCTGGCGGGGCTCTATCCATTCACCAAGCGTTGGACCTACTGGCCGCAGGCGTTTCTGGGTGCGGCCTTTGCCTGGGCGATCCCCATGGGCTTCGCCGCCACACGCGGGAGCGTTCCGGTCGGGGCATGGCTGCTCTATGGGGCGGTGCTGATCTGGGCGCTCATCTACGACACCTACTACGCCATGGTGGATAGGGAGGACGATATCAGGATCGGCGTGAAGTCCCCTGCGGTGCTGCTGGGCGAGCGGGTGCTGCAGGTGGTAGCGCTGCTGCAGTGGGCCATGATCCTGCTGTTGATTTTCGCCGGCATGGCGTTTGGGCTGGGGCCGTGGTATTACGGCGCTGTGTTGCTGGCAGCGGCACAGTTTGTCTGGCACCAGCGCCTGGCGGCCAGGGGGCAGCCGTTTGAGGCATTTTTGCGCAGCCACTGGGTGGCGTTTGTGATCTGGGTGGGGATCGTGGCGGATCTGGCGTTGCGATAGCGCCTACTGCAGCCGGGCCGAGGGCACAGCCTGCTCGCCGCTGAACAGGGCACCCAGATCCCACTGTGCCCGGTCGCTGCCGGCTTTCAGCAATTTCAGCAAGGTGTGATTTAACGTGGGCTGATAGGGCAGCACCATGCCCTGCCCGCTGGCCGGTTTGATGACCATGGTGGCGGCGGTGTCCTCCGTGGGGGCGTTATAGCTGATCTCCACCGCCAGAATGGGCGCTTCCCCCAGCGGGTATTCAAAGGGCTCCGCCTGC
>JALVTA010000018.1 GCA_027036095.1 Thiotrichales bacterium
AGTATCTTGGCCGATACCCCAACCTGCTGATCAGCCGCACTTTTTCCAAGGCCTATGGCCTGGCCGGCCTGCGGCTCGGCTATCTGATCGCGGATGCGGAAATCATCAGTTACATCAACCGTGTGCGCGAACCATTCAATGTGAACGCGCTGGCGCAGGCAGCCGGTATTGCCGCACTGGAGGATCAGGACTTCGTTGCCGAAGGTGTGGCGCTCAACCAGCGCAATCTGAGCGATTTCGAGCAGTTTCTGGCAGCGGAAGGGCTCGCCTTCATTCCCTCCCACGGCAATTTTGTCAGCGTGCGTTTTGACGATGCCGCGGCAGTCAATGATTTTCTGCTGCGTCACGGCGTGATCGTGCGGCCGCTCAATGGCTATGGCATGGCGGATTGGCTGCGCATCTCCATCGGTACCGGTGAGGAGATGGCCGTGTGCATGGCACGACTGAAGGAGGCGCTTTGTGTTTGAGCGCGCGGTCATCATCGGTGTCGGACTGATCGGCGGTTCACTGGCGCTGGCACTGAAGCAGCGCGGTCTGGTCCGTGAGGTGGTCGGCGTCAGCCGCAGTCCGGATACGCTGGCCGAAGCGGTGCGTCTGGGTGTTATTGACATTGGAGGAACCCGGCTTGAGCAGGCGCATGTGGACAGTGCCGATCTCATCTTCATCGCCACACCGCTGGGCGCCTTTCCGGCCGTATTCGAGCAGCTTGCCGCGCTTACGCTGGCTGCCGACACGCTGATTACCGACGGTGGCAGTGCCAAGCAGCATGTCATCGATGCCGCACGGGCGGCCTTCGGTGATGCGCTGCCGGGCGGTTTCGTGCCCGGACATCCCATAGCCGGCAAGGAACTGAGCGGGGTGACCGCTGCCGATGCGGACCTGTATGTGGACCACCGGGTCATTCTCACACCGGTCGATTCATCGGATGCACGGGCGGTGAAGCGGGTGGAGGCCATGTGGGAGGCCGTGGGTGCCTGCGTGGAGTGCATGACCCCGGCCTTCCACGATGAAGTGTTTGCCGCCACCAGCCACCTGCCGCACCTGCTGGCCTATCTGCTGGTGGATCTGCTCAATGAGCATCCGGAACTGGGTAATGTGTTCCGGTACACCGCCGGCGGCTTCCGCGACTTTACCCGCATCGCTTCGTCCGATCCCACCATGTGGCGGGACATTGCTCTGTATAATCACGCCGCCGTCGCCAAATGGCTGCGCCACTACCGTGCCGAGCTGGATCGCATGATCTGCGCCGTGGAAGCACGGGATGCCGATATGCTCTATCAGCTGTTCGACGGCGCCAAGAAGGCGCGCGACCAGCACATCGTCAACAGGAAAGAGGGTTCATGAGTCAGGTCAGGTTCATCGTTCAGCCCGGAGGCAACCTGCGTGGCCGCATCCGCGTGCCGGGTGACAAGTCCATCTCCCATCGCAGCATCATGCTGGGAGCCATCGCCGAAGGTACCACGGAGGTGGAAGGATTCCTCGAGGGGGCCGACAGTCTGGCCACCCTGCAGGCCTTCCGTGACATGGGGGTGCATATCGAAGGACCGGATAACGGCCATGTGGTCATCCATGGTGTCGGCCTGCGTGGTCTGAAGGCGCCGGACAAGCCTCTGGATATGGGCAACTCCGGCACGGCCATGCGTCTGATGGCGGGCATTCTGGCCGGTCAGGCGTTCGAGGCAACGCTGATTGGCGACGCCTCACTCAGCCGCCGCCCCATGAAGCGGGTGACCGACCCGCTCGGACTCATGGGTGCCCACATCGACACCGCACCCGGCGGTACGCCACCGCTGCACGTGCACCCGGTGGGGGACCGGCTCAAGGGCATCGACTACACCCTGCCCATGGCCAGCGCCCAGGTCAAATCCGCCATTCTGCTGGCCGGACTGTATGCGGAGGGGAGAACCTGCGTCACCGAACCTGCCCCGACGCGGGATCATACCGAACGCATGCTGCGCGGTTTCGGCTACCCGGTACATACGGAGAAACTGGACAGCCAGCGAACCCGTATCTGCCTCAGTGGCGGCGGCACGCTCCGGGCAACGCACATTGATGTGCCTTCTGACATCTCTTCCGCTGCCTTCTTCATGGTGGGTGCGGCCATAGCGCCGGATTCCGACCTGCTGATCGAGCATGTGGGCGTCAATCCGACCCGCACCGGCGTGATCGACATTCTCCGGCTGATGGGGGCGGACATTACGCTGGAAAACGAGCGGGAAGTGGGTGGAGAGCCGGTGGCGGACATCCGCGTGCGCAGCAGCCGGCTGCACGGCATCGACATTCCGCCGGAGCTGGTGCCGCTGGCCATTGACGAGTTTCCGGTCTTGTTCGTGGCGGCGGCCGTGGCGGAGGGAACCACCGTGCTCCGCGGTGCCGAAGAGCTGCGTGTCAAGGAGTCGGACCGCATTCAGGTGATGGCCGATGCGCTGCATACGCTGGGCGTGGATGCCGAACCCACGCCGGACGGCATGATCATTCGCGGCGGACGACCGTTCCAGCCTCAGCAGGGGGTGATTGACAGTCACCATGATCACCGCATCAGCATGGCCTCGGCCATTACGGCCCTCCGAGCTCCTTCCCCCGTGGTGATCGATGATTGTGCCAATGTGGCCACCTCTTTCCCGACTTTCGTTGAGCTGGCCAACGGGGCCGGCATGCAGATCGAGGTTGCGCACGCATGAGCAGTGTACCTGTCATTACCGTGGACGGCCCCAGCGGCGTAGGCAAGGGGACGCTGAGCAAGCGGCTGGTGGAGCGGCTGGGGTTCAACTTTCTCGACAGCGGTGCCATCTACCGGGCACTGGCATGGGGCCTGCTGCATGAAGGACACTCCCCGGACGATGAGGCAGCCGTCGTGCAACTGGCCCGCCATCTGCCGGTGCGCTTTCAGGACGGGCGCATCTGGTATGAAGACGAGGATATCAGCGAGGCGATCCGTACCGAGCAGGTGGCTGGTGTCGCTTCAAAGGTGGCCGCCATTCCCGCCGTGCGCGAGGCGCTGCTGCAGCGCCAGCGGGATTTCGCACGGCCACCGGGGCTGGTGGCGGACGGACGTGACATGGGCACGGTGGTCTTCCCCGGGGCGCAGGTGAAGCTGTTTCTGGATGCCAGTCCGGAAGTAAGGGCCGAAAGGCGCCATAAGCAGTTGAAAGAAAAGGGGATGGATGCTAACATTGATAAAATTGTCCGGGAAATTCGCGAGCGGGACGCCCGCGATCGCAACCGGGCAGTGGCACCGCTTGTACCGGCTGATGATGCGGTGGTCATTGACACCAGTGACCTGAGCATCGACGAGGTTGTGGAGCGGGCTTGCGAGGTCATTCGCGCTCGCGGTATCGACTGCTGAGCGACAGTGGCCTGCATCATGATGCAAAGCCCGTCGGGGCTTTTTTCGTTTCTCGTTTTTTGCGTTTTGACGTGAAAGATGGGGTGGCCGGATTGGGGCCGGCCGCATGATCAACTGAACCGCAGGTGGCTTCGTCTCCCCAAGTGGAAGCGTCCTGCGGCGGAAAACTGAGTTGGACTGATATCCATGAGTGAATCTTTTGCTGAACTGTTTGAACAATCCCTGCAGGATGAGAAATTCAAGACCGGCACGCTGGTCATCGGCACGGTCGTAGACATCGACAAGGAGTATGTCTGGGTGGACGCCGGCATGAAGTCCGAGTCCGCCATTCCGCGCAAGGAGTTTGAAGACGAGAACGGCGAGCTGACCGTCAATGTAGGTGATGCCGTCGAGGTGTATGTGGACGCGCTGGAGGATGGTTTCGGTGAAACCCGCCTGTCCCGTGAGAAGGCCAAGCGCGCCAAGACCTGGGACCGCCTCGAAGCGGCCATGGAGAACAACGAAACCGTCACCGGCCGTGTCACCGGCAAGGTCAAGGGCGGCCTGACCGTGGACATCGACGGCGTGCGCGCGTTCCTGCCGGGCTCACTGGTGGATATCCGTCCCGTGCGCGACTTCGGCTTCCTGGAAGGCAAGGAAGTGGAGCTGAAGATCGTCAAGCTGGACCGCAAGCGCAATAACGTAGTGGTTTCCCGCCGCGCGGTCATCGAAGAAGAATACAGCGCCGACCGCGAAGAGCTGCTCAAGCAGCTGAAGGAAGGTGCGGTACTGAAGGGTATCGTGAAGAATCTGACCGACTATGGTGCCTTCATCGACCTGGGCGGCATCGACGGTCTGCTGCACATCACCGACATGGCATGGCGCCGTGTGAATCACCCCTCCGAGCTGCTGAACGTGGGTGATGAAGTCGAAGTGATGGTGCTCAAGTACGATCAGGAGCGCAATCGCGTTTCCCTGGGCATGAAGCAGCTGCAGGACGATCCGTGGAAGGATCTGGTGGCCCGCTATCCCATCGGCACCGAAGTCGAGGGCAAGGTGGCCAACATCACCGACTATGGTGCCTTCGTCGAGATCGAGGACGGCATCGAAGGTCTGGTGCATACCTCCGAGCTGGACTGGACCAACCGCAACATCCACCCCTCCAAGGTGGTCAAGCTGGGTGAAGAGGTCAAGGTCAAGGTGCTGGATGTGGATCAGGACCGCCGCCGCATCAGCCTGTCCCTGAAGCAGACCCAGCCCAACCCGTGGGAAGCCTTCGCCAACAATCACAGCAAGGGCGAGCGCATCAAGGGCGTGGTCAAGTCCATCACCGACTTCGGCATCTTCGTGGGTCTGGAAGGCGGTATCGACGGCCTGATCCACATGAGCGACATCAGCTGGAACGAGCCGGGCGCCGAAGCGATCCGCAAGTTCAAGAAGGGCGACGAAGTGGAAGCGGTCATTCTGGCCATCAATCCGGAGCAGGAGCGTATCTCTCTGGGTCTGAAGCAGCTGGAGCAGGATCCCTTCTCCACCTATGTTGCCGAGCATGGCAAGGGCAGCATCGTGACCGGCACGGTCAAGTCTGTCGATGACCGCGGCTTTGAGGTGGAGCTGGCCGAAGAAGTGACCGGCTATCTGCGTCGCAGTGAACTGGACGACACCGTGGGCGAGCTGAAGGAAGGCGACACGGTAGAGGCCATGATCACCAACATCGACCGCAAGAACCGCTCCATCTCCCTGTCTGTCAAGGCCAAGAACAGCCGGGAAGAGAAGGAGGCGATCAAGCAGTACACGGCCAATCAGGAACGTGCTGCGACCACGCTGGGCGATCTGCTCAAGGATCAGCTCAAGAGCGAGTGATCGCTTCCCGCGGTTTTGCCGCAAAAGCCCCTTCGGGGGCTTTTTCAAGCCGCCGAAAACGGCGGTTTGAAAAAGTCCCTCGAAAAAAGTCAGGTTGGCCCTTCCATGACCAAGTCAGAACTGATTGAAAGCCTCGGTTTCAAGCTTGAACAGTTTCCTCACAAGGATATCGAGCAGGCGGTCAACACCTTGCTGGACACCATGATCGATGCACTTGCCCAGGGGCAGCGCATCGAAATCCGTGGTTTTGGCAGTTTCAGCCTGCATGAGCGGGCGCCGCGCATGGGGCGCAACCCCAAGACGGGAGAGCCAGTGCCGCTGCCGGCACGCCGCGTGCCCCATTTCAAGCCGGGCAAGGCACTGCGCGAGATGGTCAATGCCTCACGGGCGGTCACGGAAATCATTCGCTGACATGAGCCGCCTGATTCAGTGGATCCTGCTTGCGTTTTTCGCCGTTGCCGGCGTGGTGATGGGCGTGCTCAACCCGCAGGCGGTGCCGTTCAACTTTCCCGGCGGGCAGGTGCAGTGGCCGCTGTCTGTGCTACTGGCGCTGGCCTTTGCCGCCGGCATGCTGGTGATGTTCCTCTACAGCACGGCCCGATGGCTGGCGTGGCGTCTGGCCCGCCGCAGCCTGCGCCGCAAGTTGGCCGCCTGTGAAGCCGAAAAGCTGGAACTCAAGCGCAACAGGGTCGAAAAGGCCCGTCCATCCAACACCCTGCCGGACAAATCTCATGGCTGAATGCACCACACCGATTATCGTCGCTCTGGACTTCCACACGCCGGAGATGGCACTGGATCTGGCCGCCGAACTGGATCCGCGCCTGTGCCGCGTCAAGGTGGGCAAGGAGCTGTTTACCCGCGGCGGGCCGGCCATGGTGGACAAGCTGGTCGCCCGGGGGTTCGACGTCTTTCTGGACCTCAAGTTTCACGACATTCCCAATACCGTGGCGCAGGCCGTGACGGCCGCAGCGGATCTGGGCGTCTGGATGGTCAATGTCCATGCCCTGGGTGGCCCGACAATGCTTGCAGCGGCGCGTGAGGCGGTGGACAGGGCAAGTCATCATCCCCAGCTGATTGCCGTGACCATTCTGACCAGCATGGGTGAGGCGGACCTTCAGGCCGTCGGGCTGGCACCCGACCCGATGGTCAATGTCCTGCGCCTTGCCAGACTGGCACGGGAGAAAGGGCTTGACGGGGCGGTCTGTTCCGCACGGGAGGCCGCCACCCTGCGTGCGGAACTGGGAGAAGGCTTCAAACTCGTTACCCCAGGCATTCGACCCGCCTGGGCGGAGAAGGGGGATCAGACCCGCATCATGACACCGGCACAGGCTCGAGCCGCAGGCAGTGACTATCTGGTCGTGGGCCGACCCGTTACCCGTGCCCATGATCCCCTTCAGGCGCTGGAAGCCATTCTGGCCGAACTTGCCGAAGGATCTGTCTGAATCCGCATTCCCGGCGGTTGCGTCGCCGCAGTCATCACATTACCGGCGTTACCGCGGGTCCGCTCTATGAAAGGGCCCTTCAAAACGGTCGTTTTTCTCTTCTGGGCGGCTATTTCATTGTTTTTCCGCCCGTTTAGCGTATAATTTTCCGGTTTTTCAGGCCGCGGATTTTCGCAGCCTGCAAAAATGGGGGAGACCCCGTTACCTTGCCTTACCCGCAGCCGGTTGCGACTGGGTGTCGGGAAGGCTCATTTGATGACCATCAATGATCCATAAGGAGTACACCATGCGTCATTACGAAATCGTGCTGATGGTGCATCCCGACCAGAGCGAGCAGGTGCCCGCCATGGTCGAGCGTTACCGCACCCTCATCGAAGAAAACGGCGGCAAGATCCATCGTCTGGAAGACTGGGGCCGTCGTCAGCTGGCCTATCTGATCGACAAGGTGCACAAGGCGCACTATGTGCTGATGAACATCGAGTGCGACAACGACACCCTGTCCGAGCTGCAGAACCTGTTCTACTACAACGACGCGATTCTGCGCGACATGATCATCCGCCGCGATGAGGCGATCACCGCGCCGTCTCCGCTGAACAACGCGAAAGAAGCCTGAGGAGTACTGACGATGGCCAGAAGTTTTGGACGCAAGAAATACTGCAAATTCTGCGCGAACGACGTCAAGGAAATCGACTACAAGGATCTGGACACCATCAAGTCCTACCTGACCGAAACCTACAAGATCGTGCCCAGCCGCATCACCGGCACCTGCGCCAAGCATCAGCGCATGCTGACCCGGGCCATCAAGCGGGCGCGCATTCTTGCCCTGATTCCGTTTACGGATCAGCACAAGTAATTCGGCGGGGAACGCATCGGCATGCTCTTTCTTGCCCGCTATTTCATGGAGGGGCCGAAGCAGGCCTATCTGGGTGCAGCAGCGCTGGCCGTGCTGACGCTGCTGTTCTCGCCGGTGGGCTTTCTGCTGGGAGCCGGCATCGCGCTGGTCACCCTCCAGGTGGGCATCAGACAGGGCGCGCAGGTCTTGGCGGCAGGCGCCGCCACTTTGTTGGTCCTGAGCCAGCTGGTGCTGGGCGCCCCGTGGACCGGTCTGGTGGGCCTGCTGGAATTCGCGCTGCCTGCCTGGCTGTTCGCCGCCGTGCTGCGACAGACCGGCAGCCTGGCCAGCGCCATTCTGATGGTGGTCTGGCTGGTGGGCGTGGCCGTCATCGGCTTCCATCTGGCCGTGGGAGATACCGTCGCCTGGTGGCAGGATGTGCTCAAGCGAGTGTTTCAGCCGGCCATGGAACAGGCGCAGGTGTCGCTGGATGCGGCCACCTGGAAACAGCTGGCCGAGCTGGCCACGACCATGCTGGCCATGTCCATGACCATCCTGTGGATCGGCATGGTGCTGTTTGCCCGCTGGTGGCAGGCGGCACTCTATGACGAAGGGCGCTTCCGTCAGGAATTCCATAACCTGATGCTGCCACGCCAGTTCATCTGGCTCACCGGTCTGGTGGCGCTGGCGGGTCTGATCATCGGACCCGGCCAGCATGGTCTGATCTCCGAACTGTTCGGTGTGCTGTCCGCCGGGCTGATGTTCCAGGGACTGGCCGTCATCCATGCGCTGGTAGACCGTCGCCAGATGAGCAGCAACTGGCTGTTCGCCACCTATGTGCTGCTGATGCTGTTCCCGCAAATGATTCTGCTGCTGGCGCTGCTGGCCCTGATCGATCTGTGGCTGGATCTGCGTCAACGCTATGCAACGCCTAACAATGAGGATTAGATCATGAAAGTCATTCTGTTGGAAAAAGTGCAGAACCTGGGCAATCTGGGTGACGTCGTTTCCGTCAAGCCGGGCTATGCCCGCAACTTCCTGATTCCGCAGGGCAAGGCCAAGCCGGCCACCAAGGAGAACATGGAAGAGTTCGAGGCACGTCGTGCCGAGCTTGAACGTCTGGCTGCCGAGCAGCTGGCCAATGCTCAGGCCGAGTACGAAAAGCTGCACGGTCAGGTGTTCGTCATCAAGGCCACTGCGGGCGACGAAGGCAAGCTGTTCGGCTCCGTGGGCACTCACGACATCGCCGAGAAGCTGAACGAGGCAGGCTACAGTGTCGAGCGCAAGCAGGTGCGCATGCCTGAAGGCGCCATCCGTCAGGTGGGCACCTACGAGATCGACGTGGCACTGCATCCCGATGTGGTAGCGACCATTACCGTGGATGTGCAGCCTGAAGAAGCTGCAGAATAATTCCCACCCGTCAGTTGGTGTGAGAAACGGCCCGCCCGGTGCGGGCCGTTTTTTGTGCGGGCAGGCTGCCGTCCTGCCGTGTCCACTTGGTAGAATAGCCCGCATGTCAGAACCACTCACCCTTCCCAGTCGCGCCGACCGCGAAGCTGAACAGATAAAGGTGCCGCCCCATTCGCTTGAGGCGGAGCAATCCGTTCTGGGCGGCATGATGATCGACAGCGCTCACTTCGAGGAGGTCAGCGCCCTGGTCAACGCCGCCGACTTCTATATCGCGGCCCATCGGATACTGTTCGAGGCCATCGCCCATCTGCATCAGCATGAGCGTCCCTATGATGCCATCAGCGTGGTGGACTACCTGCAGTCCAGCCAGAAGCTGGAGGAGATCGGCGGCAAACGCTTCATCGTCGAGCTGGTCAAGGCCACCCCCGGCAGTGCCAACGTGCTCCACTACGCCCGCATCGTGCGGGAAAAGGCCATTCAGCGCCAGCTGATCGCCGCCTGCAACGAGATCATCGAGCAGGCCTACTTCCCGGGTGAGCTGAGCATGCGCGATCTGCTGGACATGGCCGAGACGCGCATTCTGGCCATTGCGGAGCATGGCAGTGATCGGGAACGGGAGTACATGGCCATCAGCGACCTGCTTACCGAGGCGGTCAACCATATCGAAAAACTGTTCCAGTCCGACAGCCCCATCACCGGCATTGCCACCCACTATCCGGATCTGGATGAAATGACCGCCGGCCTGCAGCCGGGGGACCTGATCATCGTGGCTGGGCGGCCTTCCATGGGCAAGACCACCTTCTCCATCAATATTGCCGAAAACATCGCCACGCTCGGCAGGCAGCCCGTCGCCATCTTCAGCTTGGAAATGCCGGGCGAGCAGCTGGTCATGCGCATGCTCAGTTCCATCGGACGCATTCCTTCCCAACGCATCCGTACCGGCAAGCTGGAAGGGGAGGACTGGAGCAATCTCAGCCGGGCGGTGGCCGTATTGAGCGAAGCCAACATCTTTATCGATGATACGCCCGCACTGTCGGTCAACGAGCTGCGAGCCCGTGCACGACGTATCGACAAGGAAGTGCGGGATGCCCAGAAGAAGGCAGCACAGGAAAAGGGCGTGCCCGAAGCGGAACTGGATGCCCATATCACAGGCCTGCAATTGATCGTCATCGATTACCTGCAGCTGATGCGCGGCTCGGCCAATGCAGAGAACCGCGTCAACGAGATTTCCGAGATTTCCCGCGGTCTCAAGGCACTGGCCAAGGAGCTGAACATTCCGGTAATTGCCCTCTCCCAGCTCAACCGTTCGCTGGAGCAGCGCCCGGACAAGCGCCCGCGCATGTCCGACCTGCGGGAGTCCGGCGCCATTGAGCAGGATGCCGACCTGATCATGTTCATCTACCGGGATGAGGTTTACAACCCGGACACGGACCGCAAGGGTGTGGCGGAAATCATTATCGGCAAGCACCGTAACGGCCCCATCGGCACCGTACTGATGACCTTCATCGGCGAATACACCCGTTTTGAGAGCTATGTACCGGTGGAGGCGGTGGAAGGGAGCGACAGCTACTGATGCGCCCCGCCCGTGTCACGCTGTCGGCTGCCGCTCTGCGCCACAACCTGACCCTGCTGCGCCAGCTTGCCCCGCAAACACGCATCTGGGCGGTGATCAAGGCCAACGCCTATGGTCATGGACTGGCATTCGCTGCACGGGCACTGGCCGGCAGGGCCGATGGTTTTGCCGTGGCCACGCTGGAGGAGGCCGAGCAGCTGCGCGGGCTCGGCATCAACAGCCCGATACTGCTGCTGGAAGGCCTCTATGAGCCTGCAGAAGTGACTGCGGCCCGGCAGTTGAACCTTTCGCTGGTGGTGCACACCGAGCAACAGATACGGTGGCTGGCGGAAGCCGATCCTCATCACCCCTGGCAGTTGTGGATCAAGCTGGATACCGGCATGCACCGGCTCGGATTCGACTGGCGGGAGGCGGCCCGGGTGTCAGAACGTGTGCACCGGCTGCTGCCGGGCGCCCAATGCCATGTCATGAGCCACCTGGCCTGTTCGGATGAAGAGGAAGACAGCTTCACGGTCGTGCAGACAGAGCGCTTCATGAAGGCGTCACAAGTCTTTGATGGGCAGAGAAGTCTGGCCAATTCCGCCGCACTGATCCGCTATCCGGACACCCATCTGGACTGGGTGCGTCCCGGCATTGCCCTCTATGGGGCCACGCCACTGCTGAACGAATTGAAGCCGGTCATGCGTTTTGAAAGCGCGCTGCTGTCACTGCGCTGGCTCGAAACGGGGGAACGAGTCGGCTATGGCCTGCGCTGGCGCGCTCCCCGGCGCAGTCTGATCGGCGTGGTGGCGGCCGGTTACGGTGACGGATACCCCCGTCACGCACCAGATGGTACGCCCCTGTGGGTGGACGGTGCTCGTGTGCCGCTGGTGGGGCGGGTTTCCATGGACATGCTCACAGTCGATCTGACTGATCACCCGCAGCGCGATGCGCTGCGGCCGGGTGCCATAGTGGAGCTGTGGGGCGAGCAGGTCTCGGTGGCCGAGGTGGCCCAATACGCCGGTACCATCCCCTATACGCTGCTGTGCGGCATTACCCGACGGGTGCATTACCATGAAGAAGGTTGAAATCCTCTCCAGCCGACGCGTTTATGACGGCTTTTACAAGGTGGACGAGCTGCAGCTGCGCCATACGCTGTTTCAGGGCGGCTGGTCACCGGTACTGACGCGGGAGCAGTACGGCCGCTTCGAACCGGTCGTGGTGGTGGTCATCTATGACCCGAAACGGCTGACCACACTGCTGGTAGAGCAGCTGCGCATCGGTCCGCTGTGTCATGTCGAACGGGACGAAGACGCCTGGCTGATCGAGCCGGTCGCCGGCCACGCCGATGAAGGCGAGACGCTGGAAGATGCATGCCGCCGAGAAGCACGGGAAGAGACGGGCGTCAATATTGAACAGCTCGAATATGTAGGCATGTTCTACCCGACTCCGGGAGGTGGGCGCGAGCGCCTGTTCGTTTTCGGAGGCAAGGCAGATCTTGGCAGGGTTGCGGATCACGGCGGTCATCGGCTGGAGAACGAGGACATCCGCCTGCATGTGTGGTCATTTGAAAAAGCACGTCGGATGCTTGTGGAGGGCCGTCTGCAGGTGGCCAGTACATGGATCGGGCTGGGCTGGCTGGTGTTCCAGAAATGGCCGATGCTCGAAAAGGAGAGAGGAGAGGGCGGCTGAACCCCGAGGCTCAGCCGCGAACGGGTCAGTCCTGAATCTTGAGCTGATCCAGCGTGTAACCCTGTTCCAGCAGTGCTACAACCCAACGCGGTTTGCGGCCACGGCCGGTCCAGGTTTCCTGTGGATTGTTGGGGTTGCGATACTTGGGCGGCACCACGCCGGTTTTGCCAGCGCCACGTCCCGCCTTGAGGGGGTAACGCTCAATGGCTTCGCCAACCAGCTTGAGTACCGCCTCATTGTCCATCATGTGGTCGCGGGCCAGCATCTGAATCTGGCGGGAAACTTCACGAATTTCAGGTGATGTGACCTTGAGACGCTTTTTCTTCAGGTTTTCCAGTCGTTCCAGTTCGCGCTGCAGACGGCGCAGTTCCGCACGTTTCTGGCGCGCCAGGGCTTCAATATCGACAGAGTCAGTCATGGTTTGTACCTCGCACAAATCGTTTAATTAAAACGGGCTTATATTTTTATGTTTCACATAACCCTGTTGAATTTTATTCCAAAGGCCGCTGTTTTTAAAGGGCATAAATGACATGAGCCGCTTTTACCTTTTTCTCTATGGGACGTTGACGCCAGGTTTAAGAAGGACCAGCGAAATTGCGGGCACCGTTTCCGTCATCATCTGGTTTTATTTTGCATTCATTCACAAACGGTTTTTGATTCGCTTTATGGACGGTTCGCTGACGCTTGTCGATCTTCTGGTGGGCCTGCCTCTTGTCATTGCACTTGGCGTGGTGATTTATGCCACTGCCGTGTGGCTGATCAAATGGCTCGTCATTCTTGTTTCCCCCCAGTATGTCGTGCCACCCGGTGATGATGACGATCTGGCCGCGTGAGGAACTGACACGCCTGTTCAGACTGGCCTGGCCGCTGCTACTGTCTCAGCTGGCCATGTCGGGAATGGCCGTGACCGATACGCTCGTGGCCGGGCAGGCCGGCGTAAGGGATCTGGCGGCAGTGGCGGTGGGCTCCAATCTGCTCATTATCGCGCTCATGGGTATTTACGTGTCAGGTTCCGGAAGATTAATTTCATCCACAACAAAACACTCAGGTTTTCTGTCCAGCCAGTGTTTCAGCATCTCCACCGGCGTGCGCCCACCCAGTGCCCGTTGCGGTAGGTGGTGATTGTACAG
>JALVTA010000019.1 GCA_027036095.1 Thiotrichales bacterium
CGCTGCGGCGCGCGCCACCGACGGGCCGGTGTCGATCAGCGCCACGCCCTTTTTCGTCACCACCGCGCCGAAATTGGCGTTGAGGCCCAGGTTCTTTTCCGAGCGGTCATCGGTCGGCCCCACATAGGCATAGACCGGCCCGGCCACCTGCTGCCAGTGAATGTTCGCCGCCTGACCCAGGGGGGTCAGCAGCGTCAGCACAAGACCTGCAAGCCACTTTTTCATTTCATGCTCCTTTATCGCAGTTCTGCCAGCGGCAGCGCATTGAACAGATAGCCCACCACAATGAAGCTGACCGCCAGCACGACCACGAAACGGGCGATCAGGGGCAGCTTGATGACCTTGCGCAGTATGAGCATCTCCGGCAGGGACAGCGCGGCGATACTCATCATCAGCGCCAGCGCGGTGCCCAGCGGCACCCCCTTGTTGAGCAGCGCCTCCACCACCGGCACCACGCCGGTGGCGTTGGAGTAGAGGGGCACACCCAGGATGACCGCCGCCGGCACCGACCACCAGTCGCCGCCGGAGAGGTGTTCGCTCACCCAGCTCTGGGGCACGAAGCCGTGGAACAGCGCGCCCAGCGCCACGCCGGCCAGCACCCATTTCCAGATGCGCCCGACGATCTCCTTCACCTCCTGCACGGCAAAGCGGTGACGGCCCGCCAGCGAGGTGTCCTGCTCAATGGCTGGGGTCTCGCCCATGTGGATCTTCCATACATACTCCTCCACCCAGCGCTCCGGCTTCATCTTCTGCAGGATGATGCCTCCGAACCAGGCCACCACCATGCCGGCGATGACATAGAGGGTGGCGATCTTCCAACCGACAATGGTGGCCAGCAGCACCACCGCCACCTCGTTGATCATAGGGCTGGCGATCAGAAACGAGAAGGTGACGCCCAGCGGAATGCCCGCCTCCACGAAACCGATGAACAGCGGAATGGAGGAGCAGGAGCAGAAGGGGGTAATGGCACCCAGCGTAATGGCCAGGGTGCGCTGCAGCCACTCCGGCTTGCCGCGCAAGTATTCGCGCACCCGCTCCGGCGAAACCATGGCCCGCAGCAGCCCCATCACATAGATGATCACCACCAGCAGGAAAAAGATCTTGGCGGTGTCCATGACAAAGAACTGCACCGCCTGACCCAGATGGCTGTCGAGACTCAGTCCCAGAAGCGTGAACGCAACCCAGTCGCCCAGTGCCTGAAACATGCCGTTGCTTCCTCTATAATCTGCATGAATGATCATTACTATATCCGGATATGCGGATATACGCAAGAAGGAATGAAGCATGGATCAGGCAAGCGCGTTTTTCAAACTGCTGGGCGAGCCGGTGCGGCTGCGGCTGATCGCCCTGCTGCTGGACGGCGAAAGCCACTGCGTGTGCGATCTGGTGAGCGTGCTGGGGCTGCCCCAGAGCACGGTGTCGCGCCACCTCTCGCAACTGCGCACTGGCGGCCTTGTGCTGGCGGAACGCCAGGGCACCTGGATGCACTACCGCCTCAACCCGGCACTGGCCCCGTGGCAGCAGCAGGCACTGGAGGCGGTGCGCCTGCTGAAGGCGACGGATGATCAGCTCAGGACGGATGAAACCGCACTGAATCAGGCGCTGTGCAGCAAGGGCGGCTGCACGCCCACCTGAAGCGGGAAAAATGTCACCAAACCGTCATATCACGCTGCCCGGTCCCACCCTAAAATCCCTCTATCCGCATAAACGAATACAGGGGGATGCATCATGAAGATTCGTGTCGCCATCAACGGGTTCGGCCGCATGGGGCGGCTGGCGCTGCGTCAGGCGTGGGACTGGCCGGAGATGGAGTTCGTGCATATCAATGAGATCGCCACCGACACGACCGGCTCCGCCCATCTGCTCAACTTCGATTCCGTCCATGGCCGCTGGCGGCACGAGGCGGTGGCTGAAGGTGACCGCATCCGCGTGGGCGATCAGGTAATGGGCTACTCCAGCCATGCCGCCATTGGCGACACCGACTGGGGCGCGCTGGGCGTGGACGTGGTGATCGAAGCCACCGGCAGATTCCGCACCCGCGCGGCCCTGCAGCCCTATCTGGATCAGGGTGTGAAGCAGGTGATCGTGGCCGCGCCCATGAAGGAAGGCATCAAAAACATCGTCATGGGCATCAACGATGATGTGTTCACGCCGGGTGAGGACCCCATCATCACCGCCGCCTCCTGCACCACCAACTGCATCGCGCCGGTGATCAAGGTGCTGCACGAGAAGATCGGCATCCGACACGGCAGCATCACCACCATGCACGATCGCACCAACACCCAGAAGGTGGTGGATCACGGCCATAAGGACCTGCGCCGCGCACGCGCCTGCTTCGAGTCGCTCATCCCCACCACCACCGGCTCGGCCAAGGCCATCGGCACCATCTTTCCGGAGCTGAACGGACGGCTCAATGGCCATGCGGTGCGCGTGCCGCTGATGAACGCCTCTCTGACCGACCTGGTAATGGAGATGACCCGTCCCACCTCCGTGGAGGAGGTCAACGGCCTGTTCGAGGAAGCCTGCCAGACCTATCTGAAAGGCATTCTCGGCTATGAGACCCGTCCGCTGGTCTCCGTGGACTTCAAGGGCGAGACCTGCTCCTCAGTGATCGACGCGCCGTCCACCATGGTGGTCAACGACACCCAGGTGAAGGTCTACGCCTGGTATGACAATGAGATCGGCTATGTCACCCGCATGATGGAGCTGGCACGCAAGGTGGGCCGGCTCAACCGGGCCGCTACACGCTGAGGAGCCCGCCATGTCGCCGCAGCTGAAGCAATACGCCCTCATCACCGGCAACTACTGGGCGTTCACCATTACCGATGGCGCCATCCGCATGCTGGTGCTGTTCTATTTCTACCAGCTGGGCTATTCGCCGTTCGCCATCGCCACCCTGTTCGTGCTGTATGAGCTGGCGGGCGTGTTCACCAACCTCATCGGCGGCTGGCTGGGGGCCCGCTACGGCCTCAACCGCACCATGAATGTGGGGCTGGCGCTGCAG
>JALVTA010000020.1 GCA_027036095.1 Thiotrichales bacterium
CTCCGCGCCTCCTCAAGCCGCGCCCGCTCGGAGGTGTAGTCGAGCACCGCCTGGCGGAGCTGGCCCTCGAGGTCCTCCACCTTCCCCTCGGCCTCGGCGAGCTTCACTCGGGGCTCGGCTCCAGCCTCCACCAGGTAGCGCAGCCGCGCCACCTCGTCCCGGGCCCGGGCCAGACGGTCCCGGAGGTCCTTGCGCCGGGCCTGCCACGCTTCTTCAAGGCGCTGTATCTCGTCCTCGAGGCGGCGTGCCTCCCGCGACTTCTCGGCGGCCTGGTCCGAGAGCTCCTCGAGGGGGAGGTCGTCGGTGTAGCGGGCCAGGGGCTCGCCCTCCCCCACCTGGTCGCCGGGGCGCACCAGAAGCCCGGCCAGGCTCGGGAGGTTCTTGATCACCACCGGATGCACTCGGGGAAGCGCCGGGAGGGCGGGGAGCGACAGGTCCTGGGCCTCGCCGGGGGCGAACTCGGCGCGAACCACCAGCGCCCCGGCGCGGACGAAGCTGGCGGAGAGAGGAACGAGGTCCTCGGGGTGGGCGGCGTGCAGGACGAGCCTCCGGCCGGATGCGCCCGCGACCTGCACCCGGGGATAGGTCCCCACCGGCGGCACCACGGGCGGGGCCTCGGTGGCCAGCTCCAGATCGCCGGTGATCCACACACGCCGCGCCCTGGCGGGGAGGCTCGCGAGCAAGTCGCCGACCAGCCGGCCCGCGAGGTCGAGGCGGTAGGTGCGCAGGGTCACCGGCTCCCCCGGGTAGGCCCGCACCCGGTAGGCGACAACCTGGCCGTTCCGGCTGACCTCGAGGGTCCGTCCCAGCTCGTCCTCAATGAGGACGCCCTTTCGCCCCACCGCCTCGACCACCCGGAACTCTCCCTCGACCGCCTCCTGGGTCTCGCGGTTGAACCCCTTGAGCCGGACGTAGACGGCGTGGTCCTCGCGCCACTTGAGGTAGTCGGCCACCGCGGTCTCGGGGGAAGCCACCAGGTGGCGGAAGGCGGTGTCGAAGCCGTTTTCGGCCAGAGGCCACAGCGCGAAGCCCGAGAGAGCCAGAAAGAGGGCCAGCGTCGCCTCCTGGGGGCTCGCGTAGCGGATGCGCAGGCTCCTCGAGGGGAAGAACCAGAACTGCAACCGGAGCGGCCAGAGCAGCGGAACGCCGTTGACGTTCAGGGTGTCGAGGAGGAGGTGGCTCGCCCAGCCCCAGAGAAAGGCGGCCCGGAGGGCGTGACGCCCGGGCTCCAGGGGCCAGGTGAGCGCCGCCAGCACGAGGAGAAAGAGCAGCGAGTGAGTGATGGTGCGGTGGCCGAAGCGCCGCTCGATCCAGGCGGAGAGGGGGCGGACGAACTTGCCCGGGCCGGAGGTGGTGGTGTCCACGTCCGGGAGGACCGAGCCCCAGGCCAGGGCCAGGGCCTCGAGGGGCCCCACCTCGATCCCGAAGCCCCGGAGGAGGCTCGCGGTGAGCGCCGCCCCGGCGAGGTGGGTCCCGGCGGTCACTCGCGGCCCTCCCCGGGACGCCAGCTAAGGCTCGCCCCGGTGGCGATCGCCCGCGCCACCGCGCGGTGAAGCCGGGAGAGAAGATCAAGCAGCCAGCGCCCGGCACCGCCCGAGCCCACCGCTCACTCCCCCAGCCGCTCCTCCAGCGAAGCCAGCGCCTCCTCGAGGCGGGGCGCCAGCTCCGGGGCCTTCTCCAGCACGTCGAGCCACATCTCGGAGAGAATCCCGTGCAGGTAGGCCAGGTAGTCCGCCCCTGGAGGCCTCCGGCCCAGCGCGGCGACCTCCGCCGCGAGCTTGGCCCGCTCGGCCTCGAGGTAGCGCACCCGCGCCTCCAGCTCCGCAATCCGCTCGTTCACCGCCCGCCTCCTTTCCGCTTCCTCGCTCACCGCTCCGCCTCCCCCGGCGGAAGCTCCTGGTCGCCGGGTAGCCTGCCCGAAAGCGCCGCCCGCACCGCCTCGGCGGGAAGACGGGTGACCTCCTGCAGCCGGGCGAACGCCAGCGCCAGATCGAGGTTGGCCTTGTAGAGCGAAAGCTCCGCCCTCGAGAGGGCCTCGGCCTGGGCAAGGAGGTCGGCCTGGGTGATCGCCCCCACCCGTGCCCTGGCCCGGGCGGCCTCGAGGGCGGCCCGGGCGGCCTCCACCCGGTCGCTCGCCTGGCGGGCGGCCTCCCGGGCGTAGAGATAGCCGAAGTAGGCCTCGCTCACCTCCCGGTAAAGCCGCCAGCGCTCGGACTCAGCCCGGGCCTTGGCGGCGCGGAGGGCATCCGTGTTCATGGAGAGGAGCTTCGCCAGGTCAAGCCGGAGGGTGAGCGAGTAGCCCGGGCGCACTTGATCGAAGCTCCCGCTGAGCGTGAGGCTCGCCCCGGCATCCACCGCCCCGAGGAACGAGGCCTCGGCGCGCGCGGCCTCGAGGTCCGCCTCGGCCTGGAGGTATCCGGGGTCACGCCCCAGGGCCAGGGCGTAGAGCCGCTCCAGGGCCTTGATTTCCCCCGCCGCGAGCCCGGCCGGAGGTTGGGATTGGGCCAGCGCTACCCCCAGGAAAAGAAGGCCAATGAGAAGCCAGTTGTGCCTCATTTCACGACCACCGCCTTCCGCAACCAGGGGGAGAGCACGACGAACGCCGCCACCCCGATGCCTCCCATGACGTAGAGGTCCATCTCGCCCCGGGCTAGGCCCAGGTAGCGGGTGGCGATGGCCACTCCACCGAGCACCAGCAGCACCGGCGCCAGGGCCACGCCCCGCTCCTCCCGGTGGGCCAGGCCCTCGGCGTAGCCCGTTCCTACGTCGCGGTTTTTCACGATGTCCTCGGCCCGGACGAAGCGCACCAGGCGCTCGATCTCCCCCGGAATCCCGCCAGCCAGCGCCAGGACGCGCGACTTGTAGACCTCGGGGTCCTCGGCGACAACGCCGTAACGCGCCACCAGCGCCTCCACGAGCTCTCGGCTCTCCTTTGGCGTGAGGGGCGGAAGGTCCACGCGCTCAAAGCGCGCCCAGAGCCGCTTGGTTCCCGCCTTGCGCAG
>JALVTA010000021.1 GCA_027036095.1 Thiotrichales bacterium
CCCGAGAATGATGCCCAGCGAGACGGGGCTGACGAATGCCTGCGCCAGCGCATCAGCGGAGATGGGAATGCCGGCATTGGCCAGTGCGAACACCGGAATCACCAGCAGCGCCACCGGCAGGTGCAGCGTATGCTCCAGCCGGATCGACGGCGGCAGTACGCCTTTGGCGGCCTGTTCCACCGAAAAGATGATGCCCTTATGTTCTGCGGAAAGCTCATCATCACGCTGCGGCGGGGCGGTCCGGAAGCGGGCCAGGAACCCTTCCACCAGATCATCGAAGAACTGGGGCTTGTATTTGGGATGGGCCGGGATGGCCAGCGCCGCCAGCACCCCGGCCACCGTGGCATGCACGCCGGAGGCGAGCATGAAGGCCCACATCAGCACCGCACCCAGCGCATAGGGCCACAGACGGTGGATGCCCATGCGGTTGAACAGCCACAGCACCGCCCAGACACCCAGCGCTGCCGCCAGGGCATCCAGCGAGATGGTATCGGTGTAGAACAGGGCGATCACCGCCACCGCGCCCAGATCATCCACAATGGCCAGCGCGATCAGGAAGGTCACCAGTCCGGTCGGCACGCGGCTGCCCAGCAGCACCAGCGCCGAAATGGCGAAGGCGATGTCCGTGGCCATGGGAATGCCCCAGCCGTTGACCGTGGGCTGTCCCCAGTTGAGGCCGAGGAAAATGAGCGCTGGCACCACCATGCCGCCGATGGCGGCCACCACCGGCAGCAGCGCGGCCCGGATGTCCGACAGCTCGCCCACCAGCAGCTCCCGCTTGATCTCCAGCCCGATCAGGAAGAAGAAGAAGGTCATCAGACCATCGTTGACCCAGTGGTGCAGGCTCATGCTGAGCACATGCTCGCCAAAGCCGATACTCAGCGGCTGCTCGAAAAAGTGATGATAGGCCGCGCCCCACGGCGAATTGGCCAGCACCAGCGCCACCAGCGTCATGGACATCAGCGCCAGCGCCGTGGCCGTCTGGGAATGGATGAACTCTTCAAGAGGGGTCAGCACCCGGTCGGCCACCTTTTCCCACGGCGCCAGGGCGCGGAACTGCTCAGGAATTCTGAAATGCATGGTTCGTCCGTTGTTGATTGTTCGACGGCCTATTATTGACCAATGGCGATAGACAGGGAAGGGAAAGCATCAGTAGAGCCAGATGAGCGTCGCCATGCGTCCGGTGCGCCCGTCACGCCGGTAGGAGTAGAAACGCGCCGGATCGGACCAGGTGCACAGACCGCTGCTGGCCACCCTGCCGACACCCAGCCGGTTCAGCTGCCAAGTGGCGATGGCGGGGAGATCCATGAGCCATTTCTCACCCTTGGCATCAAAATGCACCGGCAAGGCTCGACGCCCGTCCAGCATGGCTTCACGCACCTCGCTGCCCACTTCGAAATGATCATGGCTGATGCCCGGACCGATCCAGGCGGTCAGCGCCTGCGCCCTGACCGGCAGCGCCGCAAGCGTGTTGTCGATCACGCCGTTTTCCAGGCCGCGCCAGCCGGCATGGATTGCCGCCACGCAGCCCCCCTGCTCATCCGCCAGCAGGATGGGCAGACAGTCTGCCGTCATGACCGCCAGCACCACACCGGGCACATCGGTCCAGGCGGCATCGGCCAGCAACGGGGTCTCCCCCATTTTTGCAGGATGTGAAAATTTCGCCACCCGGGCGGTGTGCTGCTGGTCAAGAAAATGGGGCATGGAAGGCAGTTTCAGGGCCTCAAAGAGCCTTGTGCGGTTTTGCTGCACCGCAGCCGGATCATCTCCCACATGCAGCGCCATGTTGAGGCTGTCATAGGGAGACCGGCTCACCCCGCCGATGCGCACCGTCTGCCATGCCCGCACGGTCGCGGGTGCCAGCCAGTCAGGCACAAAACCGAACGGGGCCATCAGTCCCATTCCAGCAGCTGCCCGTCATCGGCCACCCAGGCCACTTCCACTTCATCGTCAAAGGCCCAGTCATCCGTTTCCTGCTCGGCTTCCCACACCATCTTCTCGTCCCGCAGCAGGTCGATCATGCCGGCCATGTCCTCCGGCAGCGTGGCGGAAAAGCTGACCGGCCGCCCCGTGCCCGGATGGATGAAGCTGAGCCGCCCGGCGTGAAGTGCCTGGCGGGAAAAAGCGCGCAATGCCTCGATGAACTCCGGCGCCATGCCCCTGGGAATCTTCAGGCGGCGTCCGCCATAGACCGGGTCACCCAGCAGCGGATGGCCGATCATGGCCATGTGCACACGGATCTGGTGCGTGCGGCCGGTCTCCAGCTTGACGCGCACATGGGCAAAGCCGCGGAAACGTTCCACCACGCTAAAGTGGGTCACCGCCGGCTTGCCCCCCACATCCAGCGCCGCCATGCGCTTGCGGTCCTTCGGATGGCGGCCAATGTTCTTCTCGATGGTGCCGCCGGAGATGGGCTCGCCCTGCACGATGGCCTCGTAAACCCGCTCCACGGTGCGGTCGGCCAGCTGCTGCACCAGAGACTGATATGCCTTCTGTGAGCGGGCCACCACCAGCAGCCCGGTGGTGTCCTTGTCCAGCCGGTGGACGATGCCCGCCCGGGGCAGTTGCTGCAGGCCGGGATCGTGGTGCAGCAGGCCGTTGAGCAGGGTGCCGCCCGGATTGCCAGCACCGGGATGCACCACCAGCCCCGCTGGCTTGTCGATGACCAGCACATGCTCATCCTCGTGGACAATGGGCAGATCCATCGGCTCGGGGAGGGCTTCCACCTGCTCGGCGCGCTCCAGTGCCAGCTCCAGCGCCTCGCCACCCAGCACCCGGTAGTTGGGCTTGGTGACCGGCTCGCCGTCCAGCCGCACGCGGCCGGCCCGGATGGCCTGCTTGACCTGCTCTCGGGACAGGTCGTCGAAATGGCGCGCCAGCACCGCATCAAGCCGTTCTCCGGCGGCATCCTCGGGCAGGCGGTCGTATCGGATGTCCAGTTCGGCCATGTGGTATGATTCCCCGCATTCCAGAGACAGACTATTGTATGCGATGAAACTTCTGCGCCTGTTGGGCCTGCTGCTCGTTTTCGCCGCCGCCGGCGGCTGTTCCACCCTGTCCAACCTGACCGAAAAACCGGAATCCCAGTGGACGGTGGCAGACTACTACGCCCACATGAAGGAGGCGTTCGACAACGAGCAGTGGGAGCAGACCATCAAGTACGGCGAGAAGCTGCTGGCCTACTACCCCTACGGCAAGGAGGCCGAGCAGGCCTATCTGGATCTGGCCTACGCCTACTACAAGTGGGATGAACCCCAGTCTGCCATCCGCACGCTCAACGATTTCATCCGTCTCTACCCGCGTCACCGGGTGCTGCCCTGGGCCTACTACCTGCGGGCCCGCGCGGCGGAAGCCATGGTCTCCAGCTTCTTCGACCGCTGGATTACCGACCCGGCACGCCGCTCTGCGGAAACCCTGCGTCAGGCGTTCAACTACTACAAGGCGGTGGCGGAAAAATTCCCCAACAGCGAATACGCCCGCGTGGCGCGGCGCAAGATGGTCATCTTCTACAACCGCATCGCCCGGCATGATTACTATGTGGCCGAGTTCTACTTCGAGCGGCGGGCCGACCTGGCCGCCATCGAGCGGGTCAAGGCGCTGATCCACCGATATCCTCATGCGGTGGCGGTACTGGACGGACTCAAGCTGATGGAGGCGGCCTACCGGCGGCTGGGCATGACGCCTCAGGCAGACCATGTGCGGGATGTGCTGGTAGCCACCTACGAAAAACAGGTGCAGCGCCCCGAGCGGGAAACGCGCCGCATGCAGGAACGCACGCGCCAGCTTGAGCGTTACGATCACGGGACACACAGCCGCAGCCTGCGCTGGAGCGACACCGAGGCCCTCTACTGAGCGGCCACTTGCAGCCCGTTCCAGCCGTTCAACCAGCCCGGAACATCCTCTGCTGCCATGGGCGGCGCGATGAAATACCCCTGCAGCAGATCCACGCCCAGCGCACGCAACAGCCGGTAGTGTGCTTCCGTCTCCACCCCTTCGGCCACCACCTTGAGCCCCAGCGCATGCCCCATGCTCACTGCAGCCCGGGCGATCTCCAGATCCATGTCGTCCCGCGTCAGATCCCGCACCAGGGACTGGTCGATCTTGAGCTTGTCCACCGCCAGCTGCTTGATATGAGCCAGAGATGCGTAACCCGCACCAAAATCGTCAATGGCCACCGCCCGCACCCCTTCCTGCTGCATGACCGCCAGCAGATTGGCCACATCTTCGTTCTGTTCCAGTGACTGGGATTCTGTCAGCTCGAACTCCACCTGCCCGGTCAGATGGTGATCCCGCAACCGGTCCATGATGCGCTCCACCTGCTCGGCGGTCAGATCCAGCGGTGAGAGATTGATGGCCACCCGGAACGGCAGAGCGCCCAACACCTGCTGCCAGCGCGCCAGATCCGTCAGCACCTGCTCGATCACCCGGCGAGTGAGGGTATTGATCAGTCCGGAAGCCTCCGCCACGGGGATGAAATCCTCCGGTCGCACCCGACCGAGCGTTTCATCTTCCCAGCGCACCAGCGCCTCGAAAGCTTCCGGCTGTCCATCCAGGGTCACCACCGGCTGATAGTGCACATCCAGCAGGCCGTGCTGCAGTGCCTGCTGCAGACGCATGTTGATCTGCACCCGGCGCAGCATCTCTTCCTGCCAGGCGGGATCGAAGAATACCCACCGGTGACGCCCGTGCTGCTTGGCCCGGGACAGGGCCGCATCCGCCCGGCGGATCAGTGTCTCCGCCTCATCCCCCATGCCGGCCGCAATGCCGAGAGACGCCCCCACGTGAAAATTCTGCCCCTGCCACTCAATGGGTGTCTCCAGCTGTGCCAGAAGCTGGGCAGCCAGCCGTTCCAGCGCAGGGCGCGGCAGCTCAGCAGCCTGCCAGATGAGCACAAAGGCATCCGCACCCAGATGGTAGCAGCGCAACCCGCTTTCATCCTGAAGGGCACACAGCCGGGCGGCCACTGCTCTGAGCACGGCATCCCCCGCCTCCTGCCCGAAGACATCATTGATCTGCTGAAAATGGTCCAGATCCAGATAGAAGCAGGCCAGCGGGCGGCCGGTAAAGCTCTCCATGTCCGCGAGCAGTTTCTGCCGGTTGGGCAGTTCTGTGACCGGATCGTGATAGGCCGCCCGCAGCTCGCGCTCATGGGCACGGGTCAGGCGCAGCACGCTGCCGGCCAGATAGGCCCCCAGCTCCAGAATGTTCTTCTGGAACTGATCCGGCTCACGGGTCTCAAAGGAAGTCAGCGCAAAGGTGCCGATCACCTCTCCGCCATCGCCATGAATGGGATGCGACCAGCAGGCGCCCAGATGGAATGTCACCGCCAGATTCCGGATATCGTTCCAGCGCGGGTCTTCGGCGATGCTGCATACATACTGAGGTTTTTTTGACCAGACCACATTGCCGCAGGAGCCGCCACCCGGCCCCGGCTTGAGACCGTTGAAGGCGGAAATGGCGCTGGGCGGCAGGGAAGGTGCCGATTTGACATTGAGTACGCCAGCGGCCTCATCGAACAGCATGATGGAGGCGACGGCGTTGGGCACCATCTCCTCGGCCACCCGGCAAATCTCGTCCAGCAGCGCTTCCACATCCTCCTGCGCCGCCAGCCGCGCAAGAATGTCCTTCTGCCAGGCATAGAGGCGCAGAATCTCGTTGACGCCGAGGTTGGACAGGGCGGGCACGTCCCGGGAGACGTCTTCGCAGAAAGGGGCTGCTTGGGACATGATTCGGCACCACCGGAACAGGGAAGACCCGTCCAGTCTAACAAATTACGACGAGGCTGCAAATTTGCTGAATCAGCCGGGCAGCAGCTGACACTGGCGATTGTAGGCGCTCAGCCAGGGCACGACCGCTTCCCCCGGCATGGGCCGGGCGAACAGATAGCCCTGCAGCAGGTCGATGCCCTGACCGGCCAGCAACTGGCGGTGCGTATCCGTCTCCACCCCTTCGGCCACCACCTTGAGGGAGAGTTCCCGCCCCAGTGCCGCCACCGCCCGGGCAATGGCACGGTCCTGGGTATCGGTGTCGATGTCGCGCACCAGCGACTGGTCGATCTTGAGCTTGTTGACCGGAAAGCGTTTCAGATAGCCCATGGAGGAATAGCCGGTGCCGAAATCATCCATGGCCAGCGCCGCCACCCCGGCATCCCGGATCATGTCAAGCAGGGCGATGGTTTCTTCCGCGTTGGACATCATGATCGACTCGGTGATCTCGAACTCGAGGTACTGCGCCAGCCCGCTTGCGCGGATCTGCTCTACCAGACGCTCCACATGCTGGCGCTCGAACTCCTGTGCCGACAGGTTGATGGCTACAGTGAAGTCAAGCATGCTCAGCTGCTCACGCCACTGCTGCAGATCTGCCAGCACGATTTCCAGCACCCGTTCGTCCAGCTGCCGGATCAAGCCGGTCTTTTCGGCTACCGGCACAAACTTGAAGGGCGGAATGGCCCCCCGCTCCGGGTGGGTCCAGCGTACCAGCGCCTCGAAGGTCTCCACGGTGCCGGTGGCCGCGTTGAGGATGGGCTGATAGTGCACATCCAGCTGGCCGGTGGCCCGATCCGCCAGCGCCCCGCGCAGCAGGGAGGCCACCTGCAGACTCTCCTTCAGTTCGCTGACCATGCCCGGCTCGAAAAAGCGCCAGGTGCCACGCCCGGCGCTCTTGGCCGCCGCCAACGCCGCATCCGCCATGCGCATCAGCTCGTAATAGTCCCCATTGGCCTCTACCCCACAGCTGATGCCCAGACTGATGGACGGGTTGAACTGCTGCCCTTCCAGCATAAGGGGCTCTCCGGCACGCCGGATCAGATCGGCACAGAGCTCTTCCATCCGCGCCATGGGATCATCCAGCTCACACACCTGCGTGATAATGACGAACTCATCGCCGCCAAAACGGTAAAGGCGTCCGGGAAAATCGATCAGCGCCCTTTCCAGCCGCCGGGCCAGCGCCACCAGCAACGCATCCCCCAGCTGGTGACCATAGGCGTCATTGACCTCCTTGAACAGATCCACATCAATCTGCACACAACCGAACGGCGCCCCCCGTTGAAAGAGTGCGGCCACGTCCCGTTTGAGCTTTTCCCGATTGGGCAGAAGTGTCAGGGGGTCCTGATCCGTCAGCTGACGCAGTTGCTGAACCAGTTTGGCCTGACGCAGCGCCAGCGCCGCTAGCTGCGCCCCCATGCGCAAGGTGGCACGTTCAATCTCACTGGCGGAACGAGGGGCGTCGAAAGCAAGCAGCAGCACACCAACCGGTGCGCCATCCTCATCCTTGATGGGCTCGGCCCAACAGGCTGACAGCATGCGCAGTTCCTGAATATGGCGCACCTTGCCCCAATGACTGTCCTGATGAAGGTCGTCGATAAACAGCGGCTCGCCATTGTGAATCGTCCGACTGCAAAGACAGTGTTTAGTGTTGTTGAACAACTGCTGAAAGTGCCGCTGCTCATCGCGTGCCATGGCACCCGTGGCCACGATTTCCAATGCCTGCCGGCTGGGCCGGTGAACCAATATCATGGCTTGTGCGCCGGCAATCCGGTCTTCAATCTTCTGACAGATGCCCCGCAGCAGCGCGCCCTTTTCACTCTGTGAGAGCAGATGGGCCACCAGTTCCTGCTGCCATGCCAGCAGCGCCCTCAGGGCATCGGCAGAGGTGGGGGCATCGGTGTTATGAGAAGCGGTTTCCGTCATAGCAACATTCGTTCAGGTTGGCTCGTGATAGCGGCTGGTAATGGGATAGCGCCGATCGCGACCGAAGCTGCGCGTGGTCACGCGTACCCCCGGAGGCGCCTGCCGCCGCTTGTACTCATTGCGATTGATCAGCTCGATGGCCCGGTGCACCGCTTCCCGCTCGATGCCTTCGGCAATGATGGCTTCCGGCGTCTTCTGCTCCACCACGTAGGCGTGAATGATGCGATCCAGCACCTCATAGGGCGGCAGACTGTCCTGATCCACCTGTCCGGGCCGCAGCTCGGCGCTGGGCGGACGGGTGATGACCCGTTCCGGAATCACCGGAGACTGCCGGTTGCGCCAGCGTGCCAGCGCATACACCTGGGTCTTGAGGACGTCTTTCAGGGGTGCATAACCGCCCACCATGTCGCCATACAGCGTGGTGTAGCCCACCGCCGTCTCCGACTTGTTGCTGGTGGAGAGCACCAGCCTGCCACTGGCGTTAGAGACGGCCATCAGCGCCACACCGCGCAGGCGGGCCTGCAGGTTCTCCTCGGTGACCCCGCCGATCTCCGGCAGCCGCGCCTGCAATAAGTGCGCCATCCCGTCAAAACCGGGTGCGATGGGCAGCACGGAAAACGCCACGCCCAGCGTCCGGGCCTCAGTTTCGGCATCCTCCACGCTGGCCTGCGCAGTATAGTGAAAGGGCATCATGATCGCCTCGCACCGCTCCGCCCCCAGCGCATCCACGGCCACAGCCAGCGTCAGCGCCGAGTCGATGCCACCGGACAGCCCCAGCACGATGCCCGGAATACCGTTTTTGTCGATGAAATCACGCACGCCGGTCACCAGCGCGCCATACAGACGCTCTTCCGCCTGCGGCAACGGTGCCTGCTCGCCGGCAAGCATGGCCACTCCGTCCCCGTGCCGTTCAATGCGCACTGGCGCGAGCGCCTCCTCGAAGGCCGGCGCCTGTACGCGTACTGCACCTTCGGCATCCACGGCAAAGCTGGCGCCGTCAAACACCAGCTCGTCCTGCCCGCCCACCTGATTGACATAGATCACCGGTCGGCCGAATTCATCCACACGCCGACGTACCACCGCCAGCCGGTCGCTCTGTTTCTCCGCATGAAACGGCGAGGCGTTCATGTTGAGCAGCACCTCGGCCCCTGCGTCCACCGTCCGCTCCACGGCAGTGGGCTTCCAGATGTCCTCGCAGATGAGCAGCCCGAAGCGAACACCCTTGTGCTCGATCACGCACGCCTGCTTGCCGGGGCTGAAGTAGCGCTTCTCGTCGAAGGGGCCGTAGTTGGGCAGGAACTGCTTCATGTAGACCGCCTCGATGTGGCCGTGGTCGATCCATGCCGCCATGTTGAAGCGCTCATCCAGCGCGTCGGTCATGGGATAGCCCACCACCAGCACCGCGGGCAGGCTGGCCTCGCACAGACAGTCCAGCGCTGCCTGCACCTGCGGATAGAGGCCGGGACGCAGCAGGATGTCCTCCGGCGGATAGCCGGTCAGACACATTTCCGGAAAGACGATGATGTCGGCCGCATGCCGCTCGATGGCCTCACGGGCCAGCGCCAGCACCCTGTCCGTATTGCCCGTCAGATCCCCGACCACGGGGTTCATCTGGGCCATAACGACGGTGATGCCGCTCATGCCGTCTCCAGCCGCTGCTGCATGGCCTCACCCATCTGTGTCGGCGAGCGCACCACGGTCACACCCGCGGCCTCCAGCGCCGCCATCTTGGCCTCGGCGGTGCCCTTGCCGCCGCTGACGATGGCGCCGGCATGGCCCATGCGCCGTCCGGGCGGCGCGGTGACACCGGCAATGTAGGCCACCACCGGCTTGGTCACATGCTCGGCAATGAAGGCAGCGGCCCGCTCTTCGGCATCGCCACCGATCTCGCCCACCATGATGATGCCCTCGGTCTGCGGGTCTTCCTCGAAGCGGGCCAGGCAGTCGATGAAATCCATACCCTGAATGGGGTCGCCGCCAATGCCCACGCAGGTGGACTGTCCCAGCCCGGCCTGGGTGGTCTGCCACACGGCCTCATAGGTCAGCGTGCCGGAGCGGGAGACGATCCCCACCCTGCCGGGCAGGTGAATGTGCCCGGGCATGATGCCCATCTTGCATTCACCCGGCGTGATCACACCGGGGCAGTTGGGACCGATGAGCACGCTGTCGCTGCGGTCCAGCACCGCGCGCACCTTGAGCATGTCCGCCACGGGAATGCCTTCGGTGATGCAGGCAATCACCTCGATGCCCGCGTCCACCGCCTCGAGAATGGCATCGGCGGCAAACGGCGGCGGCACATAGATCATGCTGGCGTTGGCGCCGGTTGCCCGCACCGCATCATGTACCGTGTCGAAGACCGGCCGGTCCAGATGGGTCTGCCCACCCTTGCCCGGTGTCACACCGCCCACCAGATTGGTGCCATAGGCGATGGCCTGTTCGGAGTGGAAGGTGCCCTGCTTGCCGGTAAAGCCCTGGGTGATGACCCGGGTATCGCGATTGACCAGAATGCTCATGCCGTGCCCTCCCCGGCCAGCGCCACCACCTTGCGCGCTGCCATTTCCAGATCGTTCTCCGCCACCAGATTGAGGCCGCTTTCTGCCAGCATGCGCCGGCCGGCCTCCACATTGGTGCCTTCCAGCCGCACCACCACGGGCAGATCCAGTCCCACTTCCTTCACCGCCTGAATGATGCCTTCTGCGATCAGGTCACAGCGCACGATACCGCCGAAAATGTTGACCAGAATGGCTTTCACGCCCGGATCGGAGGTGATCAGCTTGAACGCCTCGGCAACCCGCTCCGCGGTGGCGCCGCCCCCCACGTCGAGGAAGTTGGCCGGCGCGCCACCGTGCAGCTTGATCAGGTCCATGGTGGCCATGGCCAGCCCGGCACCGTTGACCATGCAGCCGATATTGCCGTCCAGCGCGATGTAGTTGAGGCTGAACTGACGGGCATGGGCCTCACGCGGGTCCTCCTGCGTGGGGTCGTGCATGGCCTGAATGTCCGGCTGGCGGTAGAGGGCGTTGTCGTCCACGTTGATCTTGGCGTCCAGCGCCACCAGTCGGTTGTCTTCGGTCAGTACCAGCGGATTGATCTCCACCAGGGACAGGTCCTTTTCCACGGCCAGCTGATAGAGACTGTCGAGCACTTTGCCGAGCGTTTTGAATGCATCACCCTTCAGCCCCAGCGCAAAGCCGGCCTGGCGGGCCTGAAAGGGCATGACACCGGTCACCGGATCCACCACCAGGGTCACGATCTTCTCCGGTGTCTGCGCGGCCACCTGCTCGATGTCCATGCCCCCCTCGGTGGAAAGAATGAAGGTATGGCGGCGGCGGCCCCGGTCAATGAGCAGGCTCAGATAGAGCTCCCGGGCGATGGGCAGAGTCTGCTCCACCAGCAGGGCATTGACCGGCAGTGCCTTGCCGCCGGTCTGGGGGGTGGCCAGCTCATGCCCCAGCAACGCCTCGGCGGCCTGTCGGGCTTCTTCTTCGGTCTGCACCAGGCGCACACCGCCGGCCTTGCCACGGGCGCCGGCGTGAATCTGCGCCTTGATGACGCACGGCAGGCCGATTTCGGCCAGTGCGCCGTCCAGTGCATCCAGCCGCTCCACCACCACCCCGTGGGGCACGGGAATACCGTAGTAGTCGAACAGCTGTTTGGCCTGATATTCATGCAGGTTCATGGATGGGTCTTCCTCATGGCGGTTTATGCTATTTTAGCGGCTGAGACGGGATTTGAACGGTAAGGGATCTTTACATGCGGGCATTTATCTTTCTGCTGCTTGTGCTGGCACTCTTCGGGGTGATCATGATGGTTGCCAAGCGGCTGCAGGGCATCAAAAAGCCGGAAGCGGAGCGTTCCGGAGGGACGAAGGAAATGAAAACCGTGCGCTGTGTGGAATGCGGCGCCTGGCTGCCCCAGGATCATGCCGTGATGACGGCACGGGGCCCCGCCTGCCCCGAGCACGGCAGAGACAATCAGTCGTAGATGCGCTCCACCGTCACGTCAAACACCAGCACCTGACCGGCCAGCGGGTGGTTGAAGTCCACGGTGACCCGATCCTCCTCCACGGCAACGATGGTGCCCGGAATGTCATCCCCCGCCGGACCGGAAAAGCCGATGACCAGCCCCCGTTCCAGATCCATGTCGGCAGGAAACAGGTCCCGGGACAGTTCCTGCACATTGTCCGGGTCCGGATTGCCGAAGGCATCTTCGGGAAACAGGGTGAACTGCCTTTGCTCCCCTTCCTCCAGACCGATCAGCCAGCGCTCCAGCCCTTCGAACAGGGTGCCGTCCCCCAGCGTGAACTGCAGCGTCTCGTCTGCTTCGGTCTGGTCCACCACCGTGCCGTCGATCAGGCACAGGGAAAACTTGATGTCGACGGTGCTGCCTGCCTTGACCTGTTTCATGTCAGAACTTCCCGAAGATGGAGAAAGGCTCCCGCGGCACTTCCTCACAGTGGATCTTCCACACCAGCGCATAGCGGCAGTCCGCCCCCACGCATTCGATGCGGGAATCACCGAACTTGCGCGGGCTGACCGCATAGCTGGTGTCCAGCAGATAGCCCTTGGGACACAGACGCATGGCCGTGTTGTCCAGCGCGAAGGTGCCCAGCTGGGGCGGTTCGTCATACTGCTGGCGCAGCAGAAAGGCCGGCTGGCCCTCCCGCTCGGGCAGCTTTTTGACCGTCACCGGATGAATGCGGTTGCCGGCAGCAGCCACGGCGCTGCGACCCCAGTCGATGACCGTGTCCCCGGAGGACTTGACCGTCTTGATCACCCCGCAACCGGCAAGCGGCAGCAGGGCGGCCAGCAGAAGCAGCCCCCTCATTGCACGCCTCCACCGATGGGCTGCTCCCGCAGCCCCTGCTCGCGGATGATGTAGCACATGTTGGTGTGCAGCTTCTTGCCGTCAATCAGCAGCGAGGCGCCATACTGATCCTCCGGATTGAGGCGTACCACGCCCTCATAGCGCTTGATCAGCTTGCCGTCGAAACAGCTGCGGATTTCCACCACCCGCTTGAGACCAACCCAGTCGGACTGCAGGTTCTTGGCCTGGTTGGTGACCTTCTCGCAGCCGGTCAGTGCCAGCAGGGCGGCGGCAACCAGCAGGCTACTTTTCATCATGTGTTTCATTCGATTCCCCGGTTCTGAA
>JALVTA010000022.1 GCA_027036095.1 Thiotrichales bacterium
CATATCGACCACGGCAAATCCACGCTGGCCGATCAGTTCATCCGCGTATGCGGCGGGCTGTCGGAGCGGGAGATGCAGGCGCAGGTGCTCGACTCCATGGACCTTGAGCGGGAGCGCGGCATCACCATCAAGGCCCAGAGCGTGACGCTGCACTACAAGGCCCGTGACGGGCACACCTACCAGCTCAACTTCATCGACACGCCGGGGCATGTGGATTTTTCCTACGAGGTGTCCCGTTCGCTGGCGGCGTGCGAGGGCGCCCTGCTGGTGGTGGACGCGTCCCAGGGCGTGGAGGCGCAGACGGTGGCCAACTGCTACACCGCCATCGAGCAGGGGCTGGAGGTGCTGCCGGTGCTCAACAAGATCGACCTGCCGGCGGCGGATCCGGAGCGGGTCAAGCACGAGATCGAGGAGATCATCGGCATTGATGCCTCCGAGGCGGTGGAAGCCAGCGCCAAGGCCGGTATCGGCATTAAGGACATTCTGGAGCAGATCGTCGAGAAGATTTCCGCTCCGGAAGGCGATCTGGAGGCGCCGCTGAAGGCGCTGATCATCGACTCCTGGTTCGACCCCTATTTGGGCGTGGTGTCGCTGGTGCGGGTGGTGGACGGGCGCATCGAGAAAAAGATGAAGATGCGCGTGATGTCCACCGGTGAGGATTACGAGGTGGATCAGGTGGGCGTGTTCACGCCCAAGCGCACGCCCACCGAGGCGCTCAACGCCGGCGAGGTGGGCTATGTGATCGCCGGCATCAAGGACATTGACGGCGCGCCGGTGGGGGACACGCTCACCGATGCGCGCAATCCGGTGCCCGAACCGCTGCCGGGCTTCAAGCCGGTGCAGCCGCGGGTATTCGCCGGCATCTTTCCCATCAGCTCCGAGGATTACGAGGACCTGCGTGAGGCGCTGCGCAAGCTGCGCCTGAACGATGCGGCGCTGTTCTTCGAGCCGGAAACCTCCGATGCGCTCGGCTTCGGCTTCCGCTGCGGCTTTCTCGGTATGCTGCACATGGAGATCATTCAGGAACGGCTGGAGCGGGAATACAATCTTGACCTGATCACCACCGCGCCCACCGTGGTCTACGAGGTGGAGACCAAAAAGGGCGAGGTGATCAAGGTGGACAACCCCTCCAAGCTGCCGGATGTGAGCACCATCGCCGAAATCCGCGAGCCCATCATCGAGGCCACCATTCTGGTGCCGGACGAGTATGTGGGCAATGTGATGAAACTGTGCATCGAAAAGCGCGGCGTACAGAAGAACTTGACCTATGTGGGCAATCAGGTGCAGATGGTCTATGAGCTGCCCATGAACGAGGTGGTGCTGGACTTCTTCGACCGGCTCAAGTCCACCAGCCGCGGCTATGCGTCCATGGACTACGAGTTCAAGCGCTTCCAGGCGGACGATCTGGTGAAGATGGACATTCTCATCAATGGCGAGCCGGTGGATGCGCTGGCGATCATCGTGCACCGTTCCAAGGCGGTGCAGCGCGGACGCGAGCTGATCGAGAAACTGCGCGAGCTGATTCCGCGGCAGATGTTCGAGGTGGCGCTGCAGGCGGCCATCGGCGGCAAGATCATCGCACGCACCAACGTCAAGGCGCTGCGCAAGAACGTAACCGCCAAGTGCTACGGCGGCGATGTAAGCCGCAAGAAGAAATTGCTTCAGAAACAGAAGGAAGGCAAGAAGCGCATGAAGGCCATCGGCAAGGTGGAGCTGCCGCAGGAAGCGTTTCTGGCCGTCCTGCAGACCGGAGGAGGCGATAACGGATGAATTTTGAACTGCTGCTGGTGGTCATCACCGGCATTACCGGAGTGATTGCGCTGGTGGACAGGCTGGTCTGGGCGCCGCGGCGTGCTCAGGCGGCGGTGACCGAGAAGGTGCCGGTAATCGTGGACTACTCCCGCTCGCTGTTTCCGGTCTTTCTCATCGTGCTGGTGCTGCGCTCCTTCGTGGCCGAACCCTTCCGCATTCCCTCCGGCTCCATGTACCCGACGCTGGAGATCGGCGACTTCATTCTGGTGAGCAAGTTCAGCTACGGCATCAAGTTGCCGGTCAGCCAGCAGAAGCTGATCGACATCGGCGAGCCGAAGCGGGGGGATGTGATCGTGTTCAAGTATCCGCAGAACCCCGATCTGGACTACATCAAGCGGGTGGTGGGGTTGCCGGGGGACACCATCCAGTACATCGACAAGCATCTGATCATCAACGGCAAGCCGGTGCCCATGCGCTTCAAGGGTGTCTACCACGGGGAAGGCTCCGGAAAAATGATGGACGGCGCCAAGGTGTATGAGGAATGTCTGCCGGAGGAGGGCAAGTGCCATGAAATCCTCCTGGATGATGAGACCCGCCCCGGCAAGTCGCTGCTGACGCCGATCAAGGTGCCGCCCGGCCACTACTTCATGATGGGGGACAACCGCGATCACTCCAACGACAGCCGTTACTGGGGCTTCGTACCGGAGCGCAACCTCAAGGGACGGGCCGTGCTCATCTGGATGAACTGGGACGGTACCGTGCATTTCAACCGTATCGGCAAGGTGATCCAATGAGCCAGCCGGACGCGCGCGCCCTTGGCCGGCTGATGGAGCAGCTCGGCTACCGCTTCGGTGACGAGACGCTGCTGCGCCGGGCGCTGACCCACCGCAGTGCTTCCGGCCAGCACAACGAGCGGCTGGAGTTTCTCGGCGACAGCCTGCTCAACTTCATCATCGGCGAGGCCCTCTACCGGGGCCACGACCGACTGCCGGAGGGTGACCTGAGCCGGTTGCGCGCCTTTCTGGTCAAGGGCGAGACCCTGGCGGACATTGCTCAGGAGCTCAATCTGGGCGACTATCTCATCCTCGGCGGAGGCGAACTGAAAAGCGGCGGCTACCGGCGCCGCTCCATTCTGGCCGATACGGTGGAGGCGCTGATTGCCGCCACCTATCTGGACGGCGGCATCGACGC
>JALVTA010000023.1 GCA_027036095.1 Thiotrichales bacterium
GGCGATGAAATCATCGTCCTCACCATAGAGTGCGCGACGTTCGGAGTGGCCGAGAATGACATAACGGCAGTCGAACTCCTTGAGCATGGGCGCAGAAATCTCGCCGGTAAAAGCTCCGTATGCGGGCTGATCGGACATGTTCTGGGCGCCCACGGCAATGGGTGCGCTGCCCAGCGTGCGGCGCACGTAGTCGATGTAGATCGCCGGCGGACACACGGCTACATCCACACGGTCGGCCTGCTTCCATCCTGCGGTCAGCCCGGTCAGCAGTTCGGCGATCATCGCCTTGCTGCCATGCATCTTCCAGTTACCGGCCACAAACGGCTTTCTCATGCGTCGCACTCCGTCCGAAATAAGCAAATCTTGATAATCTTAACGAGCGATTCCAGCAAATACAATCTTGACAGTTTTGTTAAATTCTGATCTTCAGCCAGGATTCGAGCTGTTCCGCCACCCGGTTTACCGCCGCCATATCGGGACCTTCCACCAGAATGCGGATCAGCGGCTCGGTGCCGGACGGGCGCACCAGCACCCGCCCGCCAGCCAGGCGCTCCTGTGCCTCCCGCACTAGTGCCAACCACTGGTCACTCTCCAGAATCTGCCGGTCTTCTGCCCGCCGGAGGCGCACATTGCGCAACACGTTGGGATACTTGTGCAACCCCTGCAACGCCTCGCGCAGCGTCAGGCCATGCTGGCGCAGACGGGCAAGCACCTGTAGCGCGGCGATGATACCGTCGCCCGTATCCAGCCGGTCCATGCACAAGACATGACCGGAGGGTTCCGCGCCATACAGCCAGCCGGTGTCACGCAGTTTTTCCATCACGTGGCGATCCCCCACCGGCGTGCGGGCAAATTCGATACCCCGCGCCCTGAGCACCGCTTCCAGACCGGCGTTGGACATAACCGTGCCCACCACCCCTTCGGGCTGCGGGTCAGACAGGGTGGCGAGAACATAGAGCAGATCATCGCCATCCCGCTCCACGCCCTGATCATCCACGAACACCACCCGGTCACCGTCGCCGTCGAAGGCGATGCCCAGGTCGGCGCCTGTTTCCAGCACCTTGGCGCGCAGGGCACGGGTATCAGTGGCACCACACCCCTGATTGATGTTGAGACCGTCCGGACTCACGCCGATGGCCGTCACCTCGGCACCCAACTCCCGGAAAACACTGGGGGCGATATGGTAGGTGGCGCCGTTGGCGCAGTCCAGCACCACTTTCAGCCCCTGCAGCCCACCGGGTGCGCGGTAGGTGCTCTTGCAGAATTCGATGTAACGACCGGCGGCATCGTCGATGCGGCGGGCGCGCCCCAACCGGTCCGGCGGCGCCATTTCGAAGGCGCGCCGTGAAAAGACGGATTCGATCTCCCCGGTGAGCGCATCATCCAGCTTGGCACCCGCGGCGGAGAAGAACTTGATGCCGTTGTCGGTGTAGGGATTGTGGGAGGCACTGATCACCAGTCCGATGTCGGCACTGAAGGTACGGGTCAGATAGGCGATCGCCGGCGTGGGCAGCGGACCGGTCAGCAGCACGTCGATACCGGCTGCGATCAGCCCTGATTCCAGCGCCGCCTCGAACATGTAGCCGGAAATGCGCGTGTCCTTGCCGATGAGCACCTGGGCCATGCCGTGACGGGCCATTACCTGCCCGGTGGCCCACCCCAGCTCAAGCACATGATCGGGACGGATGACCCCCTCTCCTACCCGGCCACGAACGCCATCGGTACCGAAAATGGATGCCTTCTCGCTCATAACAGTGCCATGGTAATGTCCAGACTTTCGACGGTCGGGCGCACATCATGCACCCGCACCACACTGGCCCCCTTGAGCGCCGCCAGCGTGGCTACCGCCACACTGCCGGTGACCCGTTCCAGCGGCTCTTCCCGACCCAGCAGCTCGCCGATCATGCGCTTGCGGGACACGCCCACCAGCAGGGGGTGCCCCAGCGCCACCAGCTTGTCCAGCTCCTGAAAGAGCGCCCTATTATGCCCCAGCGTCTTGCCGAAGCCAAAGCCGGGATCCAGCCATACGGCGTTGGCATCCAGTCCCGTGGCCGCCATGACCGCCTCGGCCCGCTGGTGCAGAAAGGTGGCCACCTCTGCCACCACATCCCGATACTGCGGGTTGTCCTGCATGGTGCGCGGATCCCCCTGACGATGCATCAGGCACACCGGCGCGCGGTGACGCGCCACCACATCCTCTGCACCGTCCGCCTGCAGCGCATTGACATCATTGACCAGCGCCACTCCAGCCTGCAGTGCCGCCTCCATCACCTCGGGCTTGCTGGTGTCGATCGACAGCGGCAGATCGCTCACCTGCCGCACCCATTCGATGGCCGGCATGACCCGCACCAGCTCTTCATCCAGTGGCACGGGGGCCGCGCCCGGACGGGTGGACTCGCCGCCGATGTCGATCATGTCGGCGCCATCCCTAGTCATGGCTTCGGCCTGGCGCTTGACGGCATCCTCCGTGGTCCAGCGTCCACCGTCCGAGAAGGAGTCGGGCGTCACATTGAGAATGCCCATCACCAGCGCCCGGTCCAGCGGCTCACCGCGCAGCAGTCGTTCAAATCGGTTCATGTCCGCTCCACACAAAAAGCCCCTGCGTCAACAGGGGCCGTTTCAGGTCAGTTCAAAAAAGGCTGGCTACTGCAGCTTGGGCGCTCCCTCGCCGACCGGCGGCGTTGCCTCACCTTCATCCTGCGCACCTTCGTCGCTTGCCGGGGCCGCCTCCGCCGGTGCGCCGCCCTGCGGTGTCGGCGTCCGGGGCTGCTGCCAGTCCTTCGGCTCACCCGGATCTTCGCCGCGCATGATGCGATCGATCTGATCCTTGTCGATGGTTTCGTACTTCATCAGCGCATCCGCCATGGCGTGCAGCTTGTCCAGGTTGTCCTCGAGGATTTTCTTGGCCCGGGCGTAGTTGCGGTCGATGAT
>JALVTA010000024.1 GCA_027036095.1 Thiotrichales bacterium
CACCCCCTCGACCGGTTGTGAATATGGACTCGCTCGTGGCTCCGGGAAAACCGAGTCAGGCTTCTGGAGATGCTGAGCAAGGATCAGCCAAGTACTTCACGCAGCAGGAGATTTCTGCGTTCTATGCGGACGTTCGGTCAGGCAAATATCGCAAGCGACCCGAGTTGCGGCAACAGATCGAGCAGGAAATCTTCGATGCGGTTAATGCGGGCAGAGTGACACCGTAAACCCAACTCGAGAGCACTATCATGGCTTATCCTATTGCAACAACCAAGTACGGCACAGACGTTGCCGCCAATCCGGCTTATTCCGGCACCTTCATCCCGGAGCTGTGGTCCGGCAAGATGATCGAGAAGTTCTACGACGCTACCGTCGTAGGCGCCATCGCCAATACCAATTGGGAAGGCGAGATCAAGAACCACGGCGATAAGGTCATCATCCGCACCAAGCCGACCATCGCCATCAACGCCTATTCGGCCGACCAGTCGCTGGTCTATGAGCGCCCGAGCTCCAACATCGTCGAGCTGCTCATCGACAAAGGCTACTACTGGAACACCATCCTGGATGATGTCATGGAGGTTCAGTCCGACATCGACCAGATGAGCCTATGGGCCGAGGACGCGTCGGAGCAGATGAAGATCAAGATCGACACCGAGTGTCTGGCCTACTTCGTCACCGATGTGAACGCCGCCAACCAGGGCGCCACTGCCGGTCGGATCTCCGGCAACATCAACCTGGGCGCAGCCGGCGCTCCGCTGGAGCTGTCCAAGGATGGCGCCAAAACCGGTGAGACCGACATCCTGGATGCCATCATTCGCCTGGGCCAAGTCCTGGACGAGCAGAACATTCCGGAGACCGGTCGCTGGCTGATCCTGCCGGCCTGGGCCAGCGCCATGCTGAAGGCTTCCGACCTGCGTCGGGCCGATGTCATGGGCGACAGCACCTCCGTGTTCCGTAATGGCAACCTGGGCATGCTGGACCGGTTCAATGTGTACTCCTCCAACCTGCTTCCCCAGTCCTCTGGTGAGGTCGGCGGTGAGGCCACGTACATCATGGCCGGCCACTCCCACGGTCTGACCTTCGCCTCGCAGCTCTCCAAAATGGAGACCCTGCGCGGTGAGAGCACCTTCGGGCAGATCATGCGTGGTCTGCAAATCTATGGCCGCAAGGTCGTGGACAATACCGCGCTGACCTACCTGTACGCTCGCAAGTCAACCCTGTAAGCAGCAGCCCTCTTGATGGCCCCTCACGGGGCCATCTTTTTTCAGGAGATTACTATGGCCCGTAGATTACTGCGCAACACCAAGACCGGTGTTGTGTTCGCATACAACCCAATGATGGCTGAGCAGCCGAATATGGAGGAGTTCACAGAGATCGAGGCAACGTCTGTCGAGGTCGAGGCAGCGCCTGTCGAAATTGAGAAAGCTGCTCCGAAAAAGAAGGCCGCGAAAAAGAAGGCCGCGAAAAAGAAGGCTGCCCCCGAGGTAGCACCTCTGGAGGCTGACGCCGATCTCATGGCTTCACTGGGAGCCCTGGATGACCTCGATAGCTGATGTTGTCAACGTCGCGCGTGACCTGCTCCAGGATACATTGGAGCCCTATCGCCACGACGACACCAAGCTGGTGCGGTATGTAAACTTCGCGCTGGCTGAAGCTCAGCGTGTGCGTCCTGACCTGTTCATTGGGTTGGACCATACGCTTCCCGATATCGACCCATCGGACCTTTCGGTGGAGTTCCCCCTACACTCCATGTACGCCCCACATGTGGCGATCTACATCGCCGGTATGGTAGAGTTGTCCGATGACGAATTCTCCACGGATGGCCGCGCTGTAGCGCTGCTGTCACGATTCACTGCGGGGCTGAAGGGAAATGCTTGATATTGCCGAATGGCTCGACGAGCTGCGCACCCTGACACAGGGCGCCGATGATAACCTGCTGAAGCAGCAGCTCCGCCTCACGGTGCGAGATTTCGCCCGCCGAAGTGTAACCTGGCGGAAGGAATATGCGGATGTGAACGTGCGCGCCGGCAGGTCGCGATATGACTTTTCTCGTATTCAAGGCGGTATTGCGCACATCGTCCATAGTGTCATGCTCTCCGCCCGGCCCATACCGTTGTACGATAACCGCCCTGTAACAGGCGCCACAGGGCGTTTCGCCTATGTGGCAGCGCCTGGCATTATCCATTTGAACCCTGAGCCTACAGAGGACATCACGGACGGGCTGAGCGTTGTTGTGAGCTACATCCCCACCGGCGACAAGGTGCCGGATGAGTTCGTGAACATGTGGTATGACGCCATCGCAGCAGGGGCTGCGGCCCGTCTCAGGGCCATCCCGGATCGACCGTTCACAAGTTACCCGCTGGCGCAGTTCGACGCCAGGCGGTACCGCGCGCTCGTGGCTGAAGCACGGATCGATGCAAACGCGCGGTTCTCCAAGGCCGAGACTGGATGGGCATACCCTCGGTGGGCATAAATGGCGATCAACGAGCGAGGTATCAATGAGGTAGCCATCAACGCCGGCGACGAAACGGTGGCGCCTTTGCAGGATGCTACTGACTTCGTGGTTGTACCGCCACGGATCTCCTCGATAACAGTACCACAGCGTACCTCCGCTGCCACCATGCCGCGCAAATTGAGATCGGCAATGGTACAATCCTATAATCGAACAGTGGTGGTTTATCATGCTTCTGGCTGAATTTGAACAAGGCGCGAATGACTATCTCCAGTACGAGATAGACTACTCCCAATGGGTCCAGGCCGGCGAAGTACTGACGGCCTCTACTGCAACTGTGCAGGACAACACCACGACGCCCCTGCAGGTGTCTACCCTGCTCGATGTATCCGCCTCCAAAGTCAATCTGATCGTCCACGGTGGAGAGCCCGGCGCCTATTACAATATCCTGCTCCTGACTTCCACTGATACCCCACAAACTCAGGAAGATTGCATCTCCATGTATATCCGTGAGGCGTGCGCATGATCCAGTTTGCCAACAACTTCCGCGCATCGCTAACCAGCTCTATCTCAACTACGGATACGACTATTGGTCTTACCACGACTTCTGGGCTTCCGACTCTCACGACTGCCAGCCCCCTCTATATGACGTTAGAAACCTCTGACCAACTCACGCAAGAGATTATCCGCGTGGAAGAAGTCATTGGTAATACAATCACTGTTACTAGAGGGCTTGATGGGACTTCACCTTTTGCGTTCCCAATGGGATCTGTAGCAGAGGTCAGACTCCCTAATATAGCCTTACAGGAGTTCGTACAGAAAAACAGCGACCAAGTTATATCAGGCAATCTGTTACTATCAGGTGGGACAGACTCACATATAGCTATAGGTAAGCAGTCTACCCGCGTAGTTGGCGGGGGACATCTCGTAGGGATCGCAACTGATGTTGAATTTTGGCGCTGTGATTATGATGCCGATAGGTTCACCGTAAGCAGATTGCTGCGCGCAAATGCTGGCATCTATGCAGTGGAGGATATAACCTCTACGCACCAACTAACTATAGATGCTCGTGGACAGGCTTCTTCTGCTACCGAGCTCAATTTCTATAACGACTATGCTGGCGCGGGCGGCGCGTGGGATATCGTCACGTTGGATTCTGACGGTTCGATGCAGATCCGCTCATTCACGGACAATACTGCTTCGGCGATAAATAAAAGCATCAGGATTGACGCAACTGGGTCAATAACCCTGCCAGATGGCGCAGCTTTTGAGCTTAATAAATCTACCGATAATTCAAGGATGCGACTTGGTATTGCCGCCGGCGGTAGGTTTTATATTGCCCCCTACGATGAGGCAGATTATCAGTGGCAGCGAGAATTTGGTTACGATAATTCCCTCAATGCTTGGTATTGCGACACCGAATTTTATCCCACTAAAAACATCAGGATACAGGGCACAAGCACGGGCACAGCCAATAGTTCTTGGCTTGGGTTCTATCAATCTGACAGGACGACTCGCGATGCCTATATAGGAATAGGCAGCACATCGTCCTACGACCTGTATCTGCACCAGGAGCACCTTGGTGCCAATACGGTCATCCGTGGGTACAACTCCGCGGGTACTTTACGTAATACAGGTGTGTTTGGTGGAGATAATGCCCAGGCTTGGCTCTACTACGATGGCACCTTGCGATTCAACACCACGAGCATTGGTACATACACTTCTGGAACAGCTGCCATATCTTCTACAGTAGCGCATGTAGGATATCACCAGCAATACGATTATGACGATGGCTACGGATCTGCGAATTACCTTCGTTCCTATCTTCGCGACGGCATTTATTACACCTACGGTGCTGGTAATGCTATGGATTGGACCCACCGTCTGCAGAAAGGTAATCTCCATGTCGGGTATGGTAAGACCTCCGGAAGTACTTACCTGACGATTGAGGCAGATACCGATAACAACGACGAAGCCGATCACCCAATCCTGGACTTCAAACAGGATGGCGGCGCCGTGCAGTGGAGGATATCGGTCGGTGGTAGCGATGGCAACGGGCTTGTAATCCGTAATGTAATAGGTTCTAACAGGCTCGTAGAGTTCTGGAATCAAGCATCAACCTCCCGCACGATTTATCTGGATACTGAGGGTGGAACTGGCACTGCTTCTGACTGGATCGCGACATCTGATCGCAGGATCAAGAGCAACATCGAGCGCATTGACCGTGCCCTGCAGCGCCTGAGCGCCGTCACAGGCTGCACCTTCAACAAGGATGGCGCAGACCATCGCATGGCTGGTGTCATCGCCCAGGATGTCGAGGAAGCCTTGCCAGAAGCAGTCGTTGACGGTAAGGTGAAGGCTGTATCCGCACAGGCCATGATCGGACTGTTGGTCGAGGCTGTGAAGGAGCTTGAGCAACGAGTAGAGGCACTGCAATGACCCTGCAGACATCCGGGAACATTTCACTGACCGATCTACAGGGCGAGTTCGGAGGAACGCCCCCGCTCAACCTGACGGACTACTACGCAGGCGGCGGGCTTGTTCCGGCCGGTGCGACCGACGGCTCAGGCAACCCGATCCCGTCCAGCGGGACGATAAAGCTGACGGATTTTTACGGGGCATCAAATATCACGATCTCGCTGTCTGACCATAGCATTACTGACGTTGGGCAAAGTTATGCGGAGTCTGGTTTCTCATTAACTAATTCTGGCGAAGCCACGGGGTATGCTCTAACATCAAATAACAATTATTCGTATTCTCCTGAGTGGGCATCTGACCAACCAAATACCGCGGGCGCAGATTATGAATGCCGCGCAACATTGCAGAGTGGTACGATTTCCGGGACCATGGATACTTGGCTGCTGCTATCTACCACTCGCCAGTGGATCGTAACTGCGTCGGCGTCTTCAGGACAGATAAATAATAATTCAGGATCTTTTTTACTAGAGATCCGCGATGCATCGACCCAGACAGTGCTTACTTCAGCCACTATCTCACTATCAGCATTGGCTGACAATTCATAGGAGTTTAACATGAACCTCGAATACATCGGAATTGGCATCATCGTTATCGCGGCAATCTATGTCCTGACGCGGAAGAAGAAAACCACCGTGTCAGGTGGATCAGGTGGGCGGAATACACCCGGCACCCGCGATGACAAGGAGCTGAAATGAGCGTTTTCATCCTCGCCATGGTGATTATCATTGCCATGGAAATTATCGACTACCTACTCAAAAAGCACCGGAGACATTGAATGGCACTCTCATCTGACACCGTCAACAACATCATCAATTTCATGCGCCGTGACGTGAAGGCGAACGGCGATGAGGCGTATATCTACGTGCGCTGCATGGAAGAATTGAAGAGCATGTTGACTCAGCCGGAGCAGACCAATGAGTCTGAGGACGAAGCAGAGTAAATTCGCACGCATGGCCGCGGAGCTGATCCTGGCCATGTTCGCACGAGGCTACGAGGTCACGTTGGGCGATGCCTATCGTGACCCTCGTGTATTTGGCGCGGTGGGAACGAAGAAGGGGTATGGCAATCCGGTATCCTTGCACAAGTCGCGCCTCGCCATTGACATCAATCTGTTCAAGGATGGCAAATACCTGACGACCACCGAGGACCACCGTGAGTTCGGCGAGCTGTGGGAATCCTGGGGCGGGTCGTGGGGCGGACGATTCGATGACGCGAATCACTACAGCCTGGAACACAACGGGAGGAAGTGATGCCGATAGAGAAGTGCACGAAGGGCGGGAAGTCCGGGTATCAATACGGGTCACAGAAGTGCTACACCGGCCCAGGAGCCCGCAAGAAAGCCGTCAAGCAGGGGCAGGCCATCAAAGCCTCCCAGGCCCGTAAAAAGAGGAAGCCCAAATGATCCCGAAGAAAGTGTTTAATCCGCGGTCACGACAGCATTGGTTCGGAGTTGCCCTCGGCATTGCCGGTGGGCTACTGTCCACGCTGCCATCCGTACGTGAGTTCATCCCGGAGCAGGCATACGGCCCGGCGTTTGTAGCGTTGTCCGTGGCTGTCATCGTACTGCGCAACATCACCAAAACCCCCATCGACCAGCGATGATAAAGAAAATCCTCGCTGACTTCTTTGCCCCGCTCGTGGCGATTATCGCGGCGCTCCTGGCGCTGCTGGCTCGTAAAGCTGCAACGGATGCGAAGGAGGAGCTGCGCAGGGCAGACGAACAACGGGAGTATGAGCAGGCCGGGTCCGAGGCCATTGTTGATGCGCTGGAGAGAGAACAGGAGATCCGCGATGAGAAGCCTGATCCTGGCCCTCGCGACCATTTCAGTTAGTGCCTGCGCGCCCCGCGTGGAATATGTCACGCCGCACGTTGCGCTGCCGAGTCCGCTGATCCTGCCGAAGGTTTCAGACCCTTCCGCATTGGAGTGTCTCGACGAGGAGACGTACCAAACCTTGAAGCTGCGTGATAAACTTCAGACCAACAGGCGGCTGCTGTATCGTCAACTCCTGCTCAACCTGAATGGAGCCAGCAAATGAGTGCACTCTTCACCAACGGAGCCACGACTTCGTTGGCTTCCAATATCCTGAGTACTGAGACCACCCTGGTCGTTGCGACAAACACAGGGTCGAAGTTCCCATCCATCACCGGTTCTGACTACTTCACGATCACCCTTGAGAAGTCCGGCGTCGTCGAGCACATGAAGTGCACCGCGCGTACGGGGGACACCCTGACAGTAGTCCGTGGGGTCGACGGGTCCACGCCGGTTGATTGGAATGCTGGCGATCCAGTCGAGCTGCGACTCATCTCCATGGTACTCGATAATTTCGCGCAGGTGGACTCACCGGTAGCGTTCCAGGACGATGTATCCGTCGCCGGCACATTGACTGTTACTGGTGCCGCATCACTGTCGAGCACACTCACGGTCTCAGCCGCCACGTCCCTCGGAGGAACGCTGACTGTCACTGGCGCAACCTCGGTCTCTGACCTTACTGCTTCCGGCACCATCACTGGCACTCTCTCTGGTACAGCATCGAATGCGGATGCACTGGATAATCTGGACTCCACGCAGTTCCTCCGTTCAGACGTTACGGACCACAAGACCGCTGGGGATCTCATATTTTACGATAACGTGAAGCTCGCACTCGGCACCAGTTCGGACTGCTACTTCTCGTGGACTGGCTCAGCCCTCGGGCTCGAGTCCGCGACCACGCATATCTTCGACATCATCCAGAATGGTTCGCTGCGGTTCCGGTTTGATGGCGCTCCCGGCGACTTCCATGCTGCCGGGGACGTTATCGCGGTATCAAACTTCACATCATCTGACCCGGCACTCAAGGATAACATCACCACTCTCACCGGCGCGGTGGATCGCATTCGTGCCCTGCGCGGCGTCGGGTTCACCTGGAAGTCCAATGACCGCCCGAGCTACGGTGTGCTGTCCACCGATGTCCGTGAAGTCTTGCCCGATGCCGTGAATCGCATCGCCGGCATCAATGGCTCCCACGACGTGGTCAACTACAACGCGATCATCGCACTACTGGTGGAGGCCGTGAAGGAACTCGCCGATGGCTACGCTGCAGCTTAATCTTTTCTCCGGGGAGATCCCCCGGATGGGCGACACAAAGATACCCGACAACGCAGCAAGCAAGGCTGTGAACAGTCTGCTTCTGTCCGGCGATCTGCGTGCGCTCAAGAACCCCGCGCAGCTCTACTACTTCACAGGAGCCTCTGGCACGGTGAAGTGGGCTTTCTACCTTCCGCAGAAAGGCACCTATACCGAGCGGTGGGTAGGGTTCACGGAGGATCGCGTCGCATTCCTCAAGGGCCCACTGACAAACGATGCCTATGATCGGTTCTACCTGACAAAGACAGGTTCAGCTCCGCTGATGACAACCCGTGATCGCATCGAAGCGGGGTCGTCCGAGTATCTGCTTGGCACTCCTGGCCCGGCCACGGCGCCCACGGCGACACCAGACGGCTCAGGTACTGGCCAGACTGTGACCCGGGCCTACGTCTATACCTGGGTGTCACCATACGGTGAAGAAGGCCCTACATCCCCGCCGGTCATTGCTACTGGCAAGGATGACGACGTATGGAACCTGTCCGGTTTGGAGACTTCCGTACCTGACGCAGCGCAACGCCCTACGGGTTATACGAAGCGCATCTACCGCACTGTGACCACAGTGAATGCTACTGCGCAGTATCACTTCGTGGCGGAGATTGCCGACAGTGCGTCTACCTACGCGGACTCGAACAACACCGCGGAGGTCTCGCTCAACGACTCCTGCGAATCCTTCTATTGGCAACCGCCACCGGCCACCTTGGAGGGGCTGAAGGCGCACCCTGCAGGGTTCCTCGTGGGGTTCACCGGCCGCGATATCTACTTCAGCGAACCGTATCGCCCGCACGCCTGGCCACCGCAATATGCGTACTCGACGGACCAAGATATCGTCGGCCTGGGGGTGTTCGGCAATACTGTCGTCGTTATGACGGAAGGCTATCCCTACCTGCTCAATGGCATCCATCCTGCCACCTTGCGGCCTCAGAAGCACAACGCCTCCATACCGTGCATCTCGCCAGACTCCATTGTGGAGATGCCCTATGGCGTCTACTACGCGGCATCAGACGGCCTGCAGCTGGCCTCAGCCGGCGGTATCATCAACGCCACTGAGCAGTTGCTGACCGTCGATGAGTGGACGCAGGAATACAACCTTACCAGCCTGCGCGCGGCACGGTACAACGACTTCTACATCGGGTTCTACACCAACACGGATGGGTTCATGTTCGCACCGAAGGAGCCGAATGCGACCTTTACCCAGCTCCGCGACGTGTGGGATATCGACGGCATCCAACAAGATCCAATCCTTGGGAAGACCATAGTTCTGAGCAAGAACAATGTGGCTGAATGGTACCCTCCGGACGGCGCGGAGGTGCTTTACACGTGGCGTTCAAAGAAGTTCACCTTGCCGAAGCCGGCAAACTTCGGCGTCGCACGAGTCCAGTACACAGACCTTGACCCACAGGTTACTGATAGCGACCTGCGCTCTGTCTACAACGCTGAGCGCATAATCTACCCCGGGCGGCCCATCGGCGCCGCGGCAATTGGGGTGGCCAAGGTGTACCCTGTAACCTACGCCTCGCTGTATGGATATCGCGCCCCGCTCGGTGGGCCTGTGACCTACGAACTATCCAATAGCAGTTCGCTCACCCTGGCGCTGTATGCCGATGGAGACCTGGTTTTTCAGGGTGCTGTGACCTCAACGGAGGCTTTCCGCCTTCCCTGTGGATACAAGCGGACTCAGTTCGAGGTTGAGATCACTGGCAATGTTCCGGTGAGCTCTGTCAAATTGGCCTCTACTGGCAAGGAGTTGGCAAGGATATGACATCTGCCCGCGACAAATCTCTTGCAGCGCTTGCGCCACACCGCCCGCGAGTCAGTGCAACCTCGGCAGTGCCCATGCTGGAGGATGCCGCACTGCAACAGTTCCTGGCGTCGTTGGCGCATACACTCGACGTATTGACCAAGGAGCATCCGAACTCACCGGAGGACTGGGCTGTACTCGTTGGCGATCTGCGACTGGTCTATGACCGCATCGTCGCTATCGAAGAGCGCCTGGACGCAGCCGGCCTATGAATTTCGAGCCCTATCGTCCGCAGATTCACATGGAGTGGGTTGGCAGGATCATCAAGCCTGTATTCACTTCCGACATGAAGGGCATCATGGCCATACGGGAAGACGGCAGTGTGGCCGGCGGTGTGCTGTTGTACAACTGGTCCTATAGCGGGGTGCAGCTGCACTATGGCGCCGAGACCCCTATGGTGTGGCGCGCTGGTCTCCATCTTGAGGTGTTCCGCTACGTCTATCAGGTCTGTGACAAGGTAGTGATCTCCGGGGCTACGCCAGAGAGCAACCTGCGAGCCAGGAAGTTCCAACAGCGCCTGGGGTTCAAGGAGACGGGTCGCATACCCAATGGTTATAAAGAGGGTGAAGACTATGTTATATTCAGCCAACAGCGGTCTGACTGCAAATATCTGGAGATACTGTAATGGGCGGCAAAAGTGCTCCTGCACCCCCTGACTACACCCCTTTCACCGAGGCTGCCATTGAGTCGGCGAAGCTGGCCCGGCAGACCGCGGTAGACCAGCTCGAGTTCTCCAAACAGCGCTGGGCGGAGCAGCAGGATCTGCTGCGGCAAGTTCTTGACACCCAGCTCCCTATCATGCGGCAGCAATTCGAGAATGCGCAGAAGGATCGTACACGGTACGAGACGAAGTTCCAGCCGCTTGAAGACAATCTCATCAAGGAGTTCCAGAGTTACGCATCCCCTGAGCGGGCCAACCTCGAAGCTGGCCGCGCTCAAGCTGGCGTAACGGATGCGTTCCAGGCCCAGCGCGCCAACGCCGCGCGCCGCCTTGAGTCATTCGGTGTGGACCCTAGCCAGACTCGTGCTGCTGCGCTCGACCTCGGGATGCGCGCCACGCAGGCCGCCACGCAGGCCGCGCAGGGCAATGCTGCCAGAACCCGCGTGGAGAACACGGGCCGGGCGCTCCGGGCGGAGTCCATCAACATCGGCCGGGGGCTTCCTTCGCAGGTGGCTGGTTCCTATGGCCAGGCCATCGGTGCCGGCACCAACGCCGTGGGCAACTACAACCAGTCCTTCAACGCTAACACGAACTCCCGCGGTATCGCGGCCAACTTCATGAATGCTGGTACAGGGGCCATCAACGCCGGCGCCAGCGCACTGAACATGGGCTATAACAATGCCCTTGGCGCTGCCAAATATGAGGCGGACAATGGCCTCGGCGCGGCGCTCACGACACTCGGCGGCGCAGCGCTCGGCGGGTGGTCTACAACTTGGGGTGGATAACGCCATGGGATTCGCACAGAACTTCGCAACAGGCTTCGGCGTAGGCCGTGATATAGGCAAGACCGTACAGGCAAACCGCCGCCGCAAGGGCATGGCGGCAGCGCTCAGTGATGTTCAAGAGCCGGCCATCCCCACAGAACAACAGCAGATGCTGAGCGACCAGACTGCAGACTTCGCGCCTGAAGATGCAGCTCAGTACATGCCCACGACTACGGACTGGATTCAGCTGCGCCGCAATGGCGCAAAGAAGATTCTCGATTCGGGCGGGTCGATGGAGGACGTGGTCAAGTTTCAGCAGTATGTCGACCAGACTCAGAAACAGGGCCTGGAGCAGTATGGCACTGCGGCGGCTGTAGCACTGGAGCAGGGCGATCCGGATACCGCAGCGCGATATCTTGAGACGGCCTACTCCTACTTGCCGGATGGTCTCACTGTGAAGGCAACCAATGTGGACGGTCAGCTGCTGGCATTCCCGATGAGTGAAAAGGATGGACAGCTCGTCGCGCAGCCTGTGCCGGTTACTCCGGAATACATCCGCAAGCAATTGCTAGCACTGACGGACAACAATGCGTTCCTGGCATTCGCCGAGGACAACAAGCGCTGGAAGGAAGACAGCGCTCGCAAGAACAAGACCGCGGCCGCGCAGATCCGCGCCAACGATGTGCGTGCTGCAGAGACTGAGCAGAAGCTGCGCACACCTGAGTACGGCGTACTCTCCTCGAAAGGCGCCCAGCAGGCTGCCTCAGCGGTGGGTTGGAAGACTGCTGACCTCACACGTGAAGCATCCCGGCTTAATGATCTGTTCACGCAGTTCAACGCCGACAACTACGAGAAGTTCACCGGCATCCCGACGACGCTGGCCGATGTCTACGGAGTCGCAGTGGATAGCACAACGGACATGACGCCTGAAGAAAAGCAGGTGTTCGATGCCAACCTGCGAAAGGTGCAGCAGGCAGCATTTGGCATTCTGGAAACGAACCCGGGCATCCCGGCTAATACTGCCCTGCGCGAGGCCGAGGAGCTCGTACGCATCGTCAACAAGGGCAAGGACTACTATGCCAAGTACTTCGCCAAGAACGCGAAGGAAGATCCCAACAGCCCGTCTGGCTACAGCGTGCGCATTGACAAGCGCAAGATCAACCTGCCCGTGTTCCTGGCACCCGATGGCGGTGCTCGCGCGGAGCAGTGGGTCAAGCGCAAGAACCTGCCCGCTGGCGCCGTTACCTATCTCAAACGCCCTGCAGCCGGCCTACCGGAATGGTACAAGAAGAAGTACGGCATCAAGGACGATTCGCCGGTAGCCGTGGCCCCACCGCCTGCCGTGGCGCAGCAACCTGCTCTGCCGCCCCAGGCCCAGGCCACTGCTGGCCCCGCACCATCGCAGCAGGCTGCCCTGCCACCCCAAGCCCAGCCTCCGGCTCAGGCCTGC
>JALVTA010000025.1 GCA_027036095.1 Thiotrichales bacterium
TGCGGGTCGTCATTGCGGGTGGACAGCGCCCGGGCGGCGGCAAAACCGGCCAGACCCAGCGGATTGGCTGCCTGCTCCGCTCCGCCGGCGATCATCACATCCGCATCACCATGCTGGATGAGCCGCGTCGCATCGCCGATGGCATGGGTGCCGGTGGCACAAGCGGTCACCATGGCCAGATTGGGGCCCTTGATACCATAACGGATGGACAGGTTGCCGGAAATCATGTTGATGATGGCGCTGGGCACGAAAAAGGGCGAAATGCGCCGTGGGCCGGACTCCATCAGCACCTGATGCTGGCGGGAGATAGTGTCGATGCCGCCGATGCCCGACCCCATGTGCACGCCGATGCGCTCGGCATTCTCCTCGGTCACCTCCAGACCGGAGTCCTCCATCGCCTGGATGCCGGCGGCCATGCCGTAGTGGATAAAGGGGTCCATCTTCCTGGCTTCCTTGGGCTTGATGTACCGGGTGACATCAAAGTCCCTGATCAGGCCGCCGAACTTGACGGAGAAGTCACTCACATCGAAAGTGTCGATGGTGCGGATGCCACTGCGGCCCGCCTTGATGCCTTCCCAGCTTTCGGCCACGCTGTTGCCCAGCGGTGAGACCATGCCCAGACCGGTGATGACGACACGTCGCTTGCTCAATGTTCTGTCCTCGGTAGTGCTTTTTCAGTCCCTCGGATACGAAAAGAGCCGTCTTGCAACGGCTCTTTCCTTCACGGGGTCATGGCTGCATTACTTCTCGCAATGCTCTTCGATGTAGGCAACGGCCTGACCCAGTGTCTGAATGTTCTCGGCCTCTTCGTCCGGAATCTCGCAATCGAATTCTTCTTCCAGCGCCATGACCAGCTCAACGGTATCCAGAGAGTCGGCACCCAGATCGTCTACGAAAGAGGCGTCGGCTGTCACCTGGTCTTCTTCGACACCCAGCTGTTCAACTACGATCTTCTTGACGCGTTCTTCAATGCTGCTCATTGACAGTCTCCAGTTTGTGGTTGAAAAAATCTCGGTTTATTTTGCGCGCCGCCTGCTCAATTTGCAAGCCGCAACACGATCAGGGCATCACCATGCCGCCGTTGACGCTGAGCGTCTGGCCAGTGATGTAGCCCGCCTCCTCGCTGACCAGAAAGGCCACGGCTGCGGCGATGTCTTCCGGCTCGCCCAGCCGCTGCAGTGGGATCTGGCTGGCCAGTGCGTTGCGCTGTTCTTCCGGCAGCGCCCGGGTCATGTCCGTGTCGATGAAGCCCGGCGCCACCACATTGACGGTAATGCCGCGCGGCCCCACTTCCCGTGCCAGCGACTTGCTGAAACCGATCATGCCCGCCTTGGCTGCGGCATAGTTGGTCTGGCCGGCATTGCCCATCAGGCCGACGACCGAGCCGATGCTCACGATCCGCCCCCAGCGCGCCTTCATCATGCCGCGCAGCACCGCCTTGCTCATGCGGTAGACGGAGGTGAGGTTGGTGTCGATGATCGCCTGCCACTCCTCATCCTTCATGCGCATCAGCAGGTTGTCACGGGTGATGCCGGCATTATTGACCAGCACCGTAGGCACACCATGATGCTCATTGACCCAGGCCACCAGCGCTTCAATCTGCTCCGGCCGAGTCACATCCAGCGCCCGACCGGCGCCCTTGCAGCCGGCTTCTTCCAGATAGGCACTGATCGCCTCGGCGCCACTTTCGGACGTGGCGGTGCCGATCACGGTCATCCCGTCTCGTGCCAGCCTAAGCGCCGTCGCCTTGCCGATGCCACGGCTCGCGCCGGTCACAATTGCAATCCGTTCCATAAAACTTACGCCTCCTCCATGGCCGCCACGGCCGTTTCTACCGATGCGGGATCGAACACGGGCGTGATGGGCATGCGCCGGTCAATGCGGCGGTTCAGACCGGTCAGGACCTTGCCGGGGCCGATCTCGAACAGCTGCGCCACACCCGCAGACTTCATCGCCTGTATTGTATCGACCCACAGCACCGGACGATAGAGCTGTTCCACAAGCGCCTGACGGATCGCATCCACCTGATCCCGGGCGCGGGCATCCACGTTGTGCAGCACCGGCACCTCGGGCGTACGCATGTCCACTTCGGCAAGTGCCTCACCCAGTTTTTCGGCTGCCGCCTTCATCAGCGAGCAGTGAGACGGCACGGACACCGGCAGGGGCACCACACGCTTGGCACCCCGGGCCTCTGCCAGTGCCTGCGCCCGCTCCACGGCGGCACGATCGCCGGCAATGACCACCTGTCCGGGAGAATTGAAGTTGACCGCCTCGCATACCTGATCACCGGCCGCTTCGGCACACACCTCACGCACCGCTTCATCCTCAAGGCCAAGAATGGCGGCCATGGCGCCGGCGCCTTCCGGCACCGCCTGCTGCATCAGCCGGCCACGCAGCGCCACCAGCTTTACCGCATCCGCCAAGGACCATGTGCCCGCGGCCGTCAGCGCGGTGTACTCGCCCAGAGAATGGCCGGCCATCATGGCCGGCGCCATATTCGTCTGGCTGTCCAGCACGCGATAGACCGCCATGGCAGCCGTCAGCATGGCCGGCTGAGTGTTTTCCGTGCGGTTGAGCGCCTCTTCCGGCCCCTGACTGACCAGCTGCCAGAGATCCATGCCGAGCGCATCGGAGGCCTCTTCAAAGATCTGCCCCACCTGCGGATAGACTTCGGCCAGCGCATCCAGCATGCCGACCGACTGGGACCCCTGACCGGGAAAGACAAATGCGTAGCTCATTGCACAAATCCTCTTACATGCGCACCAGCGCAGATCCCCAGGTAAAGCCACCACCGAACGCCTCCATCAGCACCAGCTGGCCGGACTGGATGCGGCCATCACGCACCGCCTCGTTCAGCGCCAGCGGCACGGAGGCGGCGGAAGTGTTGGCGTGTCGGT